>CAZDSN010000619.1:0-3045 GCA_964507675.1 uncultured Ardenticatenaceae bacterium
CATCACGGTTCAGGTTAGCGGGGGCAAAACTTTGGATCAGGTGTAGTTCAATAAACATGATGGTTTCTCCTTAATTAGAATTATCGGTTGGTTGATTGGTTTCTGGTTCGGAACTGGCCTTATGCCGCCAAAAATTGGCAGCCCACCGCTCTTGCACTTGCGGACGCTGGTCGTCGTCGTTCCATTTCAAGATGTCGTAAAACAACCCCAGCCAGTTAATGGGAATGACAACTTCGGATTTGCCATGCAAAAAGGCAATGGCCTGGCGCAAATGGTAGTGCAGGTCTTGGGGATGGGCGGTCAACAGGGCATTGAAACGGCGTTCAATGGAATCACTGGCGCCTTCATCTTGCCGGATGATTTCGGCAAAGTATGACCCCATGTTGACATACCCTTTATCGCTGTACAAAGCTTCTTTGGAACCAGAGTGGTAACGAGCAAACAGGGCGGCTAGCAAATAATAGGTTTGCTTTTCCCATCCCTTGGCATACACCGTGTAGGGGGCGATGTATTGGTGCATGTAAGGGGCCAGGTGCGGAAATTCTTGCAAGCCCCGGCGCAGTTCGGCCATAGTGGCACGTTGTTCGCCCGTTTCTCGCTTTCCCCATATTTTGAGTTGATCAATAAAATCGGTTACGTTGCTCATGCTTTCACCTCCTTGCCGAGCATTTGGTTAAGTTGATAAGTGAGATAACTTTGCCCTGCCACAATGGCGTGCAAGGCGCGGTCTGATTCGTGAGCGTACTGTTTGGCTTTAGCAAAAGCCCCCATAGCGGCAGCGAAGATTTGCTGCCGCCACCAGGCAATCATGGGTTCTGGCGCTTCTGCGGCTAAATGGGCAATAAATTCTTGAAAAGGTACGTCCAGGTTTGACCAGAAGTAGATATCGGCTTCGGTATGCTGTACCCAATTGTCAATGTCGTTACGCGCTGGTTCGCTGATAGGTTTGCTGCTTTTGGGGTTAATGCCGGCGCTTTTCCAGCCAGCTTCGTCTGGTTTGGCGATGTAGAGATAATAGCCAACGCGCCGTAATGCGTTTTTCAGATAACCTGAAACAGAACTGCACAACTGCAAAGCATCGCGCAGTTGATCCCGCAGGGCTTCATCTATGAGATAGCGCAGAGGAAACGGGAAACGTTCTTCACGCAGGTATTCTACTTTCGCCTGATTCTTACCCTGCCCCAGGGCCTTGCAGCGGTAGATGATATGGGGTTCCAGCAGTTCCATTTCGTTTATGAGAAGTTTGAGATGGGTGAAAGCTGCCGGCGGCACAGAGTGCCGGCTAAAGCCAACATCCATAGGGGCAAACAGGGCATAACTGTCGGGCCATAAGCCACGGCTTTCGTCAAACTGGCGCACCCGCAAACCTTCCTTTTCGTGCTTGAAGTAGAATTTGAGCGGGTCGGCAATGCCGGCGTCCAGCGATAGGCCGCCGCCAACCTGCCATTGGGCGACCATGAGTTGATCGGCGCGCCATTCGGGAAAGAGCAATATGCGCCGGTTCTGCCAGGTGAGGTAGTCAAGATAGCCCAGTGGGTGGCCGCCTTTGGCGGAAAAGGGATCATCTTGTTCCCAGGCTGGCGCATCCCCTTCGGTGTCAGCAATGCCAATCACGGTGCGGCTTTCATCCGGGTAAGGCAGCAGATTGAGAAAGAGGGTTTCTTTGAGCGTGTTTCCTTGCACAAAGAAGAGGATACCTTTTGACCAGGGCGCATCATTAAACATCCCCATGTGCCCGCCGCCTAAGCCAAATGTTTGCACGGTGATGAGGTTGCGAGCGGCGGCGGCGGCGGTGAGGGGCTGTTCCACGGCTTCGTTGTCGTGGTCAAAGAGGGGATTGTGTAAGAAACCGTTGCCATATTTAATACTGGTGATGGGTTTGGGGCGCACGCGGCTGTCGTCGCTGCCGCTTTGATAAAACGGCCATTCTTTGTCAAACAGATCGAAGCGATGTCGCCACTTATCCAGATAGGCATTGAGGCGATCCATGTCCCAGGTGGGGCTGCGCCACATCTCCTGCCATATCTCGAAGTCAGGGGCAGTGGGCTGATAAACACGCAGCAAAATGGCGATTAGCAGCCGGTAGAGGGCTGCCGTTTGCAGCGGCGTGTCGCCAGCAATGTCGTACAAGTTGTGGGCTTCGGTAAACAGTTCGCGCAAGGTGAGGGTTACGAAGCGGTCGTCACCACGAATACAGGGAATCCACTTTTCGTCAATCAGGTTAAAAGAAAAATATTGAGTCATGCGTCCTCCTTTGGCGCAGAGAGATTAAAAACCCGCAAGCCAAGCATCTGGCTCAAGCGCAGTTCATACGATTTGTCGTTGAGACTGAAGCGGTAAACGCCATCCACAAAAATGACGGGACGAGCATAGCGCAAGACGGCATGTTTGCGCCATGAGCCGGGTACGGATGCTTCTTGCGGGCTAAAATGGTTGATAAGCGTCCAGTTCTGCACGGTGATGCTGTTTTGCCACAACGCACGCGCCCTCTCAGGCGTAAGCGGCGCTTGCAGGTCAAAGGGGGGCGTGTCATTGTCAGAATTCAGTCGCACACCGTTTTCAGTCTGAAAGAGGCAAATAAGAGTGACGCCGGTGGCAATGTCGCGGGTTTTGGCCTGGAAGGTTTGGTGGACGGCGGGATCATCTTCTGCCAGCCCTAAAATGGTCTGGGTTAGCAAGCGGTAGTCGTCTGGTCTGTGGACAAGTGGTCGTGTGGCTTTGCTGACCTGTATTCGCTGATCCAGTTTCATTTGCTGGTGGGCGGTTTGCAACGCCTTTTGCCACACTGGACCATCGTCCTGGATGGTATCGGTATAGACGGCTTCAATGAGATTGGCCGTTTCTTTGGGAATGACCAATTCCTGCCGCCTGTACAACTGCCGGTATGTTTGCAATAACAGATACCGCTCATAAATCCGCTCATCTACACCAAAATGGGGTAGCCCATCCTGCAAATCTGGCGGCGTAAGGGTAAGTTGGCGCGGGTGACGACGCTCTTTATCGCGCAGTTCGTGGCGGTGCAAACGTCCGGCGCGCTGTAAGATA
>CAZDSN010000620.1:0-3040 GCA_964507675.1 uncultured Ardenticatenaceae bacterium
AAAGCTACCTGCGGCTGGGCAATTGGGGGCGTTTCCTGGGCGTCGAGATCCGTCCCGCGCACACTCCTTATGAGCGGGCTAACTTGCTGACCACGCAGGTGCCAGAAGGGCGCACGCCAATTCGTAACCTGACACAGCAGTTTGTGACCAAGACATTCAGCCCCAACCGGCAGGGGGACCCGAATTTTGATCCCCGTCAGGAATGGAAAATATTGCGCCCGCTGCTGCTGCGCAAGAGTATTGGCAAATGGTTAGCCCGCTTCCGCCGCAGTTAGTTCCCCGCTTTCAGGTGTTGGCGTAAATATTGACCTGTGTAGGAGGCAGGCACGTTCATCACGGCTTCTGGCGCGCCTTGCGCCACAATCGCGCCGCCGCGATCCCCGCCCTCTGGGCCCAGGTCAATCAGGTGGTCCGCCACTTTGATGATGTCCATGTTGTGCTCAATAATCACCACCGTGTTGCCCTTGTCTACGAGCCGGTTGAGAGCCACGATTAGTTTAGCGACATCGTGAGAGTGCAGTCCAACCGATGGTTCATCCAGGATGTAAATCGTGCGCCCGGTGGCGATTTTAGAAAGCTCACGGCTGAGTTTGACCCGCTGCGCTTCGCCGCCGCTGAGCGTAGGCGCCGGCTGTCCCAGGTGAATATAGCCCAGCCCCACATCTTCCAGCGTCTTTAACTTGCGCCGGATGGGGGGGAAATTGCCAAAAAATTCGGCTGCCTCGGCAATGGTGAGGTTCAAAACCTGAGCAATGTTCAAGCCGCGATATTGCACTTGCAGCGTTTCCGAATTGTAGCGGCTGCCATGACACACGTCGCAAGGCACATAAATGTCCGGCAGGAACTGCATTTCAATGCGGTTTTGCCCCTGCCCCTGGCACGCCTCGCAGCGCCCCCCTTTGACGTTAAAGCTGAAACGACCCGACTTATAGCCGCGCACTTTGCTCTCTGGCAGGCTGGCAAACAAATCGCGGATAGGGTTAAACAGGTTGGTGTAAGTAGCCGGGTTGGAGCGGGGCGTGCGCCCGATGGGGCTTTGGTCAATCTCAATCACTTTGTCCAGATGTTCCAGCCCTTCGACGGCGTCGTGTTTGCCGGGCAGTTCTTTAGAACCGTAGAAATGCTGGTGCAGACGCTTGCTCAAGATTTCGATGAGAAAGGAGCTTTTGCCGCTGCCGCTGACGCCCGTGATACACACGAACTGCCCTAACGGTATTTGCACGTCAATGTTTTTCAGGTTGTTTTCGCGGATGCCTCTGATGGTCAGGTATTCGCCTGTGCCTGGTCGTCTTTTCCTGGGCAAGGGGATGCGTTTGCGCCCGCTAAGATAATCGCCCGTAATCGAGTTACGGTTGGCGGCTACCTGGTCGGTCGTGCCTTCCGCCACAATCTGTCCGCCGTGAATGCCCGCGCCGGGGCCCAGGTCAATCACCCAATCGGCGTGGCGCATGGTGTCCTCATCGTGCTCCACCACCAGGACGGTGTTGCCCAGGTCGCGCATTCCTTGCAGCGTGTGTATCAGGCGGGCGTTGTCTCGCTGGTGCAAGCCAATACTGGGTTCGTCCAGCACATATAAAACGCCCATGAGACGGCTGCCAATCTGGGTGGCCAGACGGATGCGCTGCGCTTCGCCGCCGCTCAGGCTGCCGGCATTTCTGTGCAGCGTCAAATAATCCAGTCCCACATCAATCAAAAACTGCAACCTGTCCGCCACTTCCTTCAAAATAGGCGCGGCAATCATCTCCTGCCGCTTCGTGAGCGGGGACGTCCTCTCATCTTGCAAACAACGCACCCAGGCCAGCGTTTCCACCACGGGCCACTGCGTCACATCAGCAATGGTAATATTGTTGATCTCCACTGCTCGCGCTACCGGCTGCAGGCGCGTGCCGGCACAAACCGGACAGGGCGAGTTCACCATAAACTCTTCCAACTTATCCCGCACATAATCCGACGTAGACTCCTGATACCGCCGGTTCAGGTTAGGAATCACCCCCTCAAATTGGGTGCGGTATTCCCGTCTGGCCCCTTCTCGATTCACATAATGCACCGAAATCGTCTCGTCGCCGCTGCCATGCAGCAGCACATGCCGCTGCGCCGCCGTCAACGCCTGCACGGGCACATCGGTGGGAATATTGAAATGCTCCGTCGTTGCCTTTAGAAGCTGCCAGTAATACCCCTGTTTATCGTCCGTGGGCCAGGCTATCAGCGCGCCTTCAGCCAGCGTCAACGCCTTGTTGGGCATCACCAGATCCGGGTCAATGGCTTTGGTCGTGCCCAACCCCTGGCAGGCGGGGCAGGCGCCGTGCGGGCTGTTAAAGCTAAACGTGCGCGGTTCGATTTCGGGCATGTTGGTGCCATCATAGGCGCAAGACAGATGCTCCGAAAAGAGAAAATCGCGCGGCTCATCGGGGTTCGTCACGTCGTTGACAATCACCACCCCATCCCCCAGACGCAACGCCGTTTCAATGGAGTCCGTCAAGCGCGTGCGCGCAACCTGCTCCTCTTCGCCGTCGCCTGAACCGTTATGGCGAATCATCAACCGATCTACAACCGCTTCAATGGTGTGGTTCTTATAACGGTCCAGTTCGAATTCTTCATCCACCTGGCGCACCTGACCATTAACGCGCACGCGCACATAACCCGCTTTGCGAACATCTTCAAAGACAGCCTGGTGGTGCCCTTTGCGATCTTTAATCAGCGGCGCCAATACCATGATGCGGCTGTTTGCCGGCAATTTCTGTACCCGCTCCACGATCTGCTCTGCCGACTGCGGCAAAACGGGGCGACCGCACTGCGGGCAGTGGGGCGTGCCCACACGGGCAAACAGCAGGCGCAAATAATCATAAATCTCTGTCACCGTGCCTACGGTGGAGCGGGGATTGTGGCTCACCCCTTTCTGATCAATAGACACTGCCGGACTCAACCCGTCAATTTGATCGACGTCTGGCTTTTGCATCTGTCCCAAAAACTGGCGGGCATACGCTGATAGGGATTCCACGTAACGGCGTTGCCCCTCAGCGAAAATGGTATCAAAGGCCAG
>CAZDSN010000621.1:0-3025 GCA_964507675.1 uncultured Ardenticatenaceae bacterium
ACAAGCAGCGGCATAACCGTGCGCGATGTGCGTTCTATTGAGCAAACCAACTACCCGCTGACGCTGGCGGCGCTGCCTGGCCCGTTGCTGTCGCTGCTGTTGGATTACGAGCAGGGCCGTTTTAGCGCGGATGCTGCCAGCCGGCTGCTGGGTCATCTGCAAACTATCTTGCAGCAGTTTGCAGATGACCCGCAGCAGCAGTTGAGCCGGATTTCTCTGTTAACCGAACCCGAACGACGCCAACTGGTACAGATGTGGAACCAGACCGGGCGAAATTTCCCCCTGGGATCGCCCGTACACGCGCTCTTCCGGCAGCAGGCGCGGCAGCGACCCCAACAGATAGCCCTCGTTTTTGGCGACGACCAGTCGGTTGTGGAATCGTTAACCTATGCGGAACTGGAACGGCAAGCCAACCAACTGGCTCATCTTTTATTGGAGCGCGGCATTCAGGAGGAAGATCGGGTGGGGATTTACATGGAGCGCTCCCTGCAAATGATTGTTTCCGTCTGGGCGGTGTTGCAGGCTGGCGCGTGCTTTGTGCCGCTTGACCCGGCTTATCCCCCAGACCGATGGGGTATTATGACGCTGGATGCCGGCATTTCCCTCCTCCTAACCCAACACGCCCTCATAACGGCCCGCCCCATTCCTGTTCCAGCTAACTGCGGCGTTGTCTGTATTGAGCAAGAAACAGCCGCCATCTCTGCCCAAAGCGTTACCCCACCTGCCGTTCAGGTTGGCGGCCATAATCTGGCTTACCTCATCTATACGTCTGGTTCCACGGGCAAACCCAAGGGTGTCCTTATGCCCCACTACGGCTTGGGCAGCATGGCCTACAGCCAGATCGAAGCGTTTGCTGTGGGGCCGGGCAGTCGTGTTTTGCAATTTGCCTCCTTCAGCTTTGACGTGGCTATCACCGAAATCCTGATGGCTCTGCTTTCCGGCGCAACCCTGGCGCTGGCTCCAGCAGCGGCGCTGCTGCCTGGCCCGGGTTTGCTGGCTCTGCTGCGACAGCGCCAGATTACCACCGTCACCCTGACCCCTTCCATTTTGCAAACGCTGCCAGACGAACCACTGCCTGACCTGCAGACCATTATCGTCGTCGGTGAACCCTGCCCGGTAGAGCTGGCGCGACGCTGGAGCCAGGGCCGCCGTTTTGTGAACGCCTATGGGCCAACAGAAACGGTTTGCGCGGCTATTGCCGCCCCCATGAATGTGGCGCGCCCGCAGGTAGTGGGTCGCCCCATGAGCAATACGCGCATCTATATCTGCGACGCCTATCTGCGTTTGCTGCCGGCAGGCGTGCCCGGCGAACTGTTCATTGAAAGCGTCAGCCTGGCGCGCGGCTACCATAACCAGCCCGCTCTCACCGCGCAGCAGTTCATTCCCAATCCCTTTACCATTGGGCGCGCGGCGCTGGATTCCCCCCGCCAACGGCTCTACCGCAGCGGCGACGCCGGGCGCTGGTTGCCTGATGGAACCCTGGAATTTCTGGGACGCCTGGACAACCAGGTGAAAATAAATGGCGTGCGCGTAGAACTGGGAGAAATTGAAAACAGCCTCAACCAGCATCCTGGCGTGCGCGAGAGCGCCTTGCTCTGGCGCGATGGCGCGTCTGGCCCCCAACAATTGACCGCTTACGTTGTCCCCACTGCCGCGCCTGGCCCGTCTGCCGGCGAACTGCGCCGCTTCTTGCAGCAGACCTTGCCTGCCCCCATGATCCCGACGGCTTTTGTGCGGCTGCCGGCAATGCCGCTGACGCCCAACGGCAAAGTAGACCACCGCGCTCTGCCTGCCCCCCCTCTTACTCCCGTTCATCCTGCGCAACCGTATGCGCCGCCGCGCGCGCCAGACGAAGAAGCCATGGCCCAAATCTGGGCGGAATGCTTGCAGCGGGATCGCGTCGGCGTCCACGACAATTTCTGGGAGATGGGCGGCCATTCTCTGCTGGCGGCGCGTATCGTGGCCCGCGCGCAAAAGGCATTCCAGGTTGATTTATCGCTGCCAGCGCTATTTGCCGCTCAAAATGTAGCCGCTTTAACCGGCCACATCCGCGAACTGCAGCGCAAACTACAGCCAGAGCGCCAGGAGCAGGCAGAAGCCATGATCCCCCGCGCCAACCGCGAATCTCCCCTGCCGCTTTCCTTTGCCCAGGAGCGTCTTTGGTTTCTGAACCAGTTGATGCCGGCAAATCCGTTCTACAACGTCACCACCGCTGTAGCCCTGCATGGGACCCTGGACGTGACTGCGCTGGCAAACAGCCTGAACGTGCTGATTGAGCGGCACGAAGCGTTGCGCACCGTTTTCCCGGTCATAGATGGATTGCCGGCGCAGGTGATCCTGCCGCAGATGGACGGGAGTAAGTCGCTGGACGAGATCGTCGCGGCGGTGGGGCGAGGCCTGACGCGCCCGATCATGGAGACTCTGGTGGCCCAGCTCGACGACGCGGGCCTGATCTTCGGGCCCGTTCGCGATGCGTTGGTCGCGAAGATGCGGGCCGACTTCGACAGCCTGACGCACCTGCCGCCGGCGTCGACGGCGGCGTTCGTCGATCACGTGGTGGAACACCACCTGGGGAAGGAAGCGCCCGCCGCCCAGAAGGAGGAGGTCGGGCCGACGATCCTCCGCCAGTACATGGACCAGTGGATGTCCGAGGCGTTGAAGAGCGCTCCCAACCCGAGCTTTGACGTGCTGCCCAAGGCGATCGTGGCGCCGCACATCGACTACATCCGCGGATGGATGAACTATGCGGCGGCCTGGGGGCGGCTGCGGGTGACGGATCGTCCGGACCGGGTCGTGATCCTGGGAACGAACCACTTCGGCGAGGCAACGGGTATTTGTGCCTGCGACAAGGGGTTCCAGACACCCCTGGGCCTGTGCGAGGTGGATGACGAGCTTGTCGAAAAGGTGAAGCAGAAGCTCGGGCCCAAGCAGGCCGAGACGCTCTTTCGGAATCGGTTCGACCACGAGCGCGAGCACTCCATTGAGCTGCAGATCCCCTGGATCCAGCACTGCCTGGGAACGGACG
>CAZDSN010000622.1:0-3009 GCA_964507675.1 uncultured Ardenticatenaceae bacterium
CACCTCTCTGTCGGCAGATTTACATAAATATGGTTATGCGGCCAAAGGCGCATCGCTCATTCTCTACCATCACCGCGACCTGCGCCGCTACCAACTACATGCCTACACCGACTGGCCGGGCGGCATCTATGCTTCGCCCACCATGGCCGGCACGCGCCCCGGCGGAGCCATTGCCGCCGCCTGGGCCATCATGAACTACCTGGGCCAGGAGGGTTACCTGCGCATTGCCCGCGAGGTGATGCAGACAGCCTCAATCCTGCGCCAGGGGATTAACGCTATTCCTGGCATTCATGTCATGGGCAATCCGCCCATGAGCCTGATGGCCATTGGCGCAGATAAGTTGGATATCTACGAAGTGGGAGATGAGATGACAGCGCGCGGCTGGCATCTGGATCGGCAGCAGTTCCCACCTACGCTGCACCTGACCGTCAACCACCTCCACGCCGGGCGCGAAGAGGCCTTTTTGACTGACTTGGCCGCCGCCGCCGCTGCTGCCCGCCAGCCCAGCCTGTCCAAACTGGGGAACCGGTTGGCGCTGGCCTCAGCCCGCGCGGCCACCAGGCTGCTGCCGGCAGCCCTGGTCAGTCGTCTGACGGGCAAAGCGTCGGCGCTGGTGGGGGGAGGAGATGCCGGCATCCCCTCTCGCTCTGCGGCCATGTATGGCATGATGGGTTCCCTGCCCAACCGCGGCGACCTGAAAGAAGTGGTGCTGGACCTGGTGGAACAGTTCACGCAACCACAGTAACAGATGGGCACGATGGGTAAAATTTACCATTTTTTAGCGGCGGGGAGATGTTTTCTACGGCTGCCATGCTACAATCACATAGTGGAGAAGAGTTCCACAATTGGGAGGCTGGCCAGTGGCCGAGGAAAAGTATGAAGTTCGCATCTATATTGCTTGTCACGTTTGCCGCTTTGCTCCTGGGGGGCAGCGGGAGAGACAACGGCGCGGCGCAACCCGCTGACGCCGCGACCAACCCAGGCCAGACACAGGCGGCGCAGCTCCAACACACCGCTGACCAATTCAACGATGGCCTGCACAACGGCGTCACTGTCCTGCCCTCAGGGCTGACGCTGGCAGACGGCGCTGCCACCGGGACTTACGTCTCTCCGGCCATCTCTGCCCCTATTCCCTTCAACGTCGTCTTCCCCACCTGGCAAAGCCGCGAGCCGGCTGCGCCTGGTTTGACCATCGCCATACGCACTGCCCAGGATAACCAGCCGTGGAGTGACTGGCAGATAATCGCCCCCAATGAGGATTTTACGCCGCCAGGGGCAGCAGACGTGACCGGCGACATGGTGACGGTTCCGGCAGCAGACGTGCGGCATACACGATTGCAATATCGCGTGCAAATAAGCGGTAACCAGGCCAACGCCCCTGTCCTATTTTGGCTGCACTTCACTTTCATTGACAGCACACACGGGCCGCGCACAGCGGACGTACAGCCTGTCGCCAGCGACGCGCCCGACGCCGGCTTCTCCAAGCCACCTGTTGTGCCGCGGAGCCAATGGTGTACCGACCCTGCCTGCAATTATAGCGATGGTCTGGAGTATGTTTCCGTCAACCACCTGGTGGTGCACCACACGGTTACCAGCGGCGGCCCCGATTGGCCGGCCATTGTGCGCGCTATCTGGTATTTCCACACCTTTGATAGAGGCTGGGGAGACATTGGCTATAATTACCTAGTTGACCCCAATGGCGTCATTTATGAGGGACACCTGGGCGGCGATGACGTAGTGGGCACGCACGCGGGCAACGCGAACCATGGTTCGATGGGGGCGGCCCTGATTGGTGATTTCACTAATGTGGACCCGAACAATGCCATGCTCAACGCACTGGCGGATTTGTTAGCCTGGAAAGCAGATCAGAAAGGGATTGACGTTTTGGGCGCCAGCCGCCTCCCGCAATTGGGCACGTGCTATGATCCGCTGAATAACCCTGGCGGCACTGTTTGCTGGGGACTGCCCAACCTGATGGGCCATCGGGACGTGTTTGGCGGCCTGAACACCCAATGCCCCGGCGAACATATGCACGCGCTGCTGCCCTGGCTGCGGCAGGAGGTAGTTAACCACATTGGCTTTGTATCACCTTATACCTATGTCGAGGAATGGCTCAACGGCGCGGATACACCCATTTTTACGAAGAGCAACGCCAACTGGCATAACACGCTAGATGAAGCGGGCGGCTGCGGCAGCAACCGGCACGCCTATTTTACGTTTTCTACCACCGATCCTGGCCAGAGCAGTAATTGGGCGACCTATCGCCCGGATATTCTGTACAGCGGGATGTATGAAGTTCAGGTATATGCACCTTACTGCGACACCGGACAGTCGGAAACAAGCGGGGCGCGCTATGAAGTGCACCACGCCAACGGCATCAGCACGGTGGTTGTCAGTCATGAGGCCAACGTGGGCTTATGGATGAACCTGGGCACGTATGAGCTGCGCGCAGACGACAGCGGCTACATTTATCTGAGCGATCTAACGACCACTGACAGCGGATTGGGGGTGTGGTTTGACGCCATTCGGCTGCGGTCGTTGGGGGCCGCCGCCGTCAACATCTTCCCTGCCAGCGGCACCTGGGTCACGCAGCGCACGGTGACGTTCCAGTGGAACATCATGAATATGCCCAACCTGAACACGGTAACGCTGCAAGTTGCCACGGATGCGGCTTTCACGAACCTGCTGGTCAATCAGACGATTCCGGCATCCACCCAAACCACCATCACCTTTGCCCAGGACTATCCTCTCCTCTACTGGCGAGTTAAGGCCACGGCTGCGGATAATTCGCAGGTGACCTCCGCAACCACCTCGTTCGGGCTGGACACAATCGCCCCCACCTCGTCCGTGTACGAGGTGTTACAAATGGATATCAATAACTTCTTGATCCGCTGGAGCGGCTTAGATGTCATCTCTGGCGTGGCTGGATACAATATTGACTATCGCGCCGACGGCTAGACAAACTGGACGCGCTTGCGCAGCCTGACTACGAGCACCAGTGATAGATTC
>CAZDSN010000623.1:0-3003 GCA_964507675.1 uncultured Ardenticatenaceae bacterium
GAAGACACCATTTTGTTTTGTGCCGTGTGGGCCGGTGATGTGACCGGAGAAGGTGGAGAGACTCTGTTCGATAGATTGTTCGTCGCCGATGTCGGCAAACACATTGTCAAACAGGGTCAGGCGGGCTTCATTTGCCGGCACGTGCAGCCCTGCCTGCGCCATTAACGCCATCAACCCCATCGTCTTCAGGCTGACGGTTTTGCCGCCTGTATTGGGGCCAGTAATCAATACCAGGAACACGTCTTCTTCCAGCAGCAAATCGGTGGGAACGACGGTGGCCGGGTTGAGCAGCGGGTGGCGCGCGGCGCGAATCCAGATGGTGGAACCCGGGTGGGGATTGCGCGGCGGCGGCGTCCATTTCTCTCGTTCGTTGGCGTGTTTGGGTGGACGCGGTTCGGGGAAGGTGCGCCACTCCACGAATACCGGCTCCACGGCGTTGGTTTCCGAGGCCAGGCGGGCGCGGGCGAATATCAGGTCGAGTTCGGCCATGCGTTCGACCACTCGTTTCAGGGAATCCCCATGATGCGCTACCTGGCGCGACAACTCCGCCAGAATGCGGGTAATTTCCTGCTCCTCTTGTATTTGCAGGCTGCGGTATTCATTGTTGAGTTCCACCGTGCCCAGGGGTTCCACCCACAAGGTGGCCCCGCTGCCGCTCTGGTCGTGAATGATCCCTTTGATGCGCCCCCGCGCGTCAGCTCGCAGCGGCACGACATAACGCCCGCTGCGCATGGTCACAATCGCTTCTTGCAGGTATTGGCCGTCGCTGCTGTTCAACAGGCGCTGTAATTTGTCTTGAATGCGGCCATAGGCCACACGCAGTTCGCGCCGGATGTTAGCCAGTTTGGGGCTGGCGCTGTCCAGGACTTCCCCTTTTTCGTCAATAGTGTTGCTAATAGCCGTGACCAGGCCGGGACACTCCTCAATCAGTTCCGCAATTTGGGCCAGGTGGGGATTGGTTTCCGCCGTGCGCAGCAGTTGGCGGCGCAGGGTACGGGCAGCCACCAGCGAGTTTTGGATGTCCAGGAAGTCTTCCGGCAGCAGCGTAAAGCCGCGCTGGGCGTTGCTGGCAGGCCGGCGCACGTCGCGGCAGCCGCCAATAGAAATATCCCGCTGGCTGTCGAACAACTGCACCGCTTCTCGCGTTTCCGCCTGCCACTGTTCGGCTTCCCGTTTATCGTTGGTGGGGGTGACGGCCAGGGCCAATTCTTTGCCGGCGCTAAAGCTGGTATAGCCAGCCAGACGGTTCAGGACCTTATCAAATTCGAGGATGTGGAGTGATTTCGTGTCCATTCGTTTCCAAACTTACTTCATCTCGCCAATTTCTGCCGCCATTCCTGTATCGCCCTGGTGTGTATTGGGTAATGGCTGTACGTATCCAGGCGCAGACGACGCCGGAAGCGTGTTTCCTGCGTGAAATGTTCTTCAGGTACGCTCTGGATGTAGGCGACCAACCGCTGGTGAGTATCTTCCATTTGCGGCAGAACGTCGGCCAGCGACAGGTCTTGCTGCTGTTTTGTCTTTTGCGCATTGAAGGCATCAATGCCGCCGTACTTCACAGAGTATCGCGGCGGCCTGCCTCCTTGGGCGATGAGCGGCAGGTGCTTCAGGGCTTCTTCCTCCCACCAGGTCACGTGCGCGATAATGTCTTTTACCGACCAGTTGTCGGTGACGCCAGGTTCCGTCAACTGCGCGTCCGCCAGGCCGGCGTAAGATGCTTTGAAGGCGCTCCACGCTTTGTCAAGTTGGTGCAGGAGTTTTTGTCTATTCATGGTGTAGTGACCTCTGAAGAAACCTGGCTAGACCTTTCGGATTGGGTGGGGTGGTCGGCGCGTCTGGTAAGGGCGTTTTGTCATATTGTCCCTACCTGCAGCGTCAACTTCATGAATTCCCATTCATTCGCCCGCTATTTTCAACCGTGTTGACGCTTTTAGCCGCAGACTGTTGCCCAAAACGGGCCAAAAACAGCGCCAATGGGCAATTGTGGGCAGATAAGCGCCCACAATTGCCCATAAAAGGGGGTGTCATCCCCGCCGCAGGCGGGGATGACACCCCCCACGGTCAGTGTGGCACTATCTGGAATGATACTCTCGCTATAAAATCTTTGCCAAAAAGCGACCGGAAGGGGCTAAAGTAAACCGGAGCAATGCCTTTAGCTGTGTCGC
Organism: uncultured Ardenticatenaceae bacterium; assembly: GCA_964507675.1. Classification (GTDB taxonomy): domain Bacteria; phylum Chloroflexota; class Anaerolineae; order Promineifilales; family Promineifilaceae; genus JAGVTM01. Next base: position 2,166 of record CAZDSN010000623.1, read on the forward strand.
AACCAGCAAGGTGGACATAAAACATTGGTATGGGCAATTCGGGGCGCTTATGCGCCCCGAATTGCCTGAAAAAGTGGGTATCCTTCCCGCCGCAGGCGAGAAGGATACCCACCAGTCAAATGCAGACCTGCGAGCAGCCGAAATTTTGAGATTTCGTAAATATTTTGCATTAGCGGGGACATGTGTAAAATTACACATTCTTGGAGAGTATGCAACATGATAGGTCGGCGGATGGCAGTTGAATTGAAGAATGTGTCCAAGCAGTTTGGCGAGGTGATCGCTGTGGATCACATATCGCTGCAAATTGCGGATGGCACGTTTTTCTCACTACTGGGGCCAAGTGGCTGCGGTAAGACAACCACCCTGCGCATGATCGCCGGATTTGAACAGCCGACGCAAGGGGACATTTTGATTCATGGGCAGCAGGTTGCCGGCATTCCCGCCTACCGCCGCCCGGTGAACACCGTCTTCCAAAACTACGCCCTCTTCCCCCACATGACGGTGGCCCAAAACGTGGCCTTTGGCCTGGAAATGGCCAAAGTTCCCAAGCCAGACATTGAGAAGCGTGTTAAAGAGGCGCTGGAATTGGTGCAAATGAGCCCGATGAGCCAGCGTAAGCCCACGCAGCTGTCCGGCGGGCAGCAGCAGCGGGTAGCCCTGGCCCGCGCCCTGGTCAACCGGCCCAAGGTGCTGCTGCTTGACGAGCCGCTCGGCGCGCTGGACCTGAAGCTGCGCAAGGCGATGCAGCTGGAGCTCAAACAAATCCAGAGTGAAGTGGGCATTACCTTCATCTACGTCACCCATGACCAGGAAGAGGCGATGACGATGTCGAACCGCA
>CAZDSN010000624.1:0-3000 GCA_964507675.1 uncultured Ardenticatenaceae bacterium
TAACTATTCACTCCCCCTAATCGCCCCCTGAACCTGTCAAAGGGGGAAGAGTTTTGGCGGGCTCAGCCCGCGCGAGGGGGGTGAATGGTTACGGGGCAGCAGCTCTTTGTTTTCAGGCACAATCGCAAATGCACACCGGTCCTCACTTTGTTTGCGCCATACCAGCGAATCCGCTGTCGATAAGCCACGGGTGTGGCTGTGAGGTTGGTGTGTACAGGTAACCAGCAAGTAAAAGGATTCCGGGCCTCGCCCGGAATCCTTTTTGTTCGGAGGTGTCCCTTGTCCACCGTCAATTATTCACCACCGGAAGAATCGCCCAGTTTCCTGGAGCGGGTTATCCGGGCAACGCCCGGCGATTCCCGGCTTGATATGTGTATCCAATGCGGTACGTGCGGCGGCTCTTGCCCGTCGGGGACAGACATGGACTACAGTCCGCGCCAGATTTTTGCCATGATTCGGGCCGGCATGGAAGAAGCGGTGCTGGCCAGTAATACGCCGTGGTACTGCGTTTCCTGCTATTTTTGCGTGGTGCGCTGCCCGCAAGAAATACATATCACCGACATCATGTACACGCTCAAGAACATGGCTATCGCCGCTCATCTGTATGAAGACAGCACGGCGCCTGATTTCTCGCAGGGCTTTATCAGCAATGTGGAGAATTATGGCCGCAGCTTTGAATTTGGCCTGGCTACTCGTCATTATCTGCGGCACCAGCCACTGAAATTGATGGGCAAGGCGCAGATGGGGTTGGGCATGTTTACGCGCGGGCGGCTGGATTTGACGCCGCAGAAGATTGAGAACATCGGCCAGCTACAGGCCGTTTTGGAGCGGGCCAGGGAATTGGAGGCAGCAGTATGAACAAGTATCTCTTTTATCCAGGCTGCTCGATGCAGCGCTCGGCGCGCCCTTATCTGGATTCGCTGCTGGCTATTCGCCAGGATATTGACATGGCGTTGGAAGAGGTGCAGGATTGGAACTGCTGTGGGGCAACCGAATACGTGGCTGTTTCCCGTCTGCCCGCTTATGCCTTAATTGGCCGGAACCTGGCGCTGGCAGAGCAGCAAGCAAACGGCAGCCGGACTGTCGTGGCGGGCTGCAGCGCCTGTTACTTGAATCTGGCCAAGACAGATGCGTACATGCGCCAGGACGCTCAACTAAACCAGCAGATTAATGAGGCGCTGGCAGCTGGCGGGCTACATTATGATGCCGGCACAATCCAGATCCGCCACCTGTTAGACATCATCTATAACGACATCGGCCTGGACGCGATCAAACAGCGCGTCGTCAGGCCGCTGAAAGGACTGCGCGTAGCCCCCTACTACGGCTGCATGATTGTGCGCCCCGATCCAGACAAGCGTTTTGACAGCCCTGAATATCCGCAAGCAATGGACAAACTGCTGCAAGCGCTGGGGGCAGAAGTGATTGATTATCCGCTCAAGACCCACTGCTGCGGCGGCCATATGACGCAAATCAGCCCGCCAGTGGCTTATGAACTGATCCGCCGCCTGCTGGATGCGGCTGACCAGTACCGGGCAGACGTAATGGTGACATTGTGCCCCATGTGCCAGCTTAACCTGGACGCTTATCAGGAAGAGACCAACCACCACTTCAAAACGGATTATCACCTGCCCATCCTGTACTTCACGCAGTTAATGGGGCTGGCGTTTGGGCATGAAGCCGCGGAACTGGGACTGGGCAAGGAGTTTGTCAGCGCCGCGGCGGCGCTGGCGAAGATCGGCGTGGAACTGCCGCCAGAACCGGAAGCGCCGGCGCCGCGGCGACGAAAGGATGATCCCAGTCTGCCGATGCCGCGCATGCCTAAAGATTCGGAGGACGTCAAATGACCGGTCAATCAGAAAATCCACTAGAGGAAAAGGAACGTCAGAACGTTGAACGTCAGAACGTTGAACGCCGCGACGTTGATCGCACGGACGTTGAAGGCGGTGACACTGAACGCATTGGCGTCTACGTTTGCCACTGCGGCAGCAACATTTCGGCCATGGTGGACGTGGAAGATGTGGCTGTGTGGGCGAAGGCGGCCCTGGGGGACGATGGCGTGGTCATTGCCCGCGATTACAAGTTTATGTGCTCCAGCCTGGGGCAAGAATTGATTGAACGGGACATTGAAAATGAAAAGCTGACGCGGGTGGTGGTGGCTGCCTGCTCGCCCCATTTGCACGAGCAGACGTTTCGCGGCGCGTGCAACCGCGGCGGACTCAACCCGTATCTGTGTGAGTTGGTTTCGATTCGGGAACAGGTCTCGTGGGTGCACACAGACAAAGCGGAGGCCACAGCCAAGGCCAAGGCGGTGATTGCCGGCGGCGTGGAGCGGGTGATTGAAAATGAACCGTTGGAGCCGCTGCACGTGCCGATCCATCCCGATACGTTGGTGGTGGGGGGGGGAATTGCCGGCATTCAAGCCGCCCTGGAAATCGCCGACTCTGGTAACAAAGTGTATCTGGTGGAGCGCGAGCCCTCTATTGGCGGCCACATGGCGCAGTTCGATAAAACCTTCCCAACCCTGGACTGCGCCGCCTGTATCCTGACCCCCAAAATGGTCACCGCCGGCTCCCACCCCAATATCGAACTACTCACCTGGAGCGAAGTAGAGCGGGTGGATGGCTACGTGGGCAACTTCACGGTGACCATTAAAGAGAAACCCCGCTACGTCAACACCGAATTGTGTACGGGCTGCGGTATCTGCTGGGAGAAATGCCCCAAGAAAGTCATAGACGAAGTGTTTGAAGCGGGTCTGGGCTACCGCAAAGCCGTTTACACTCCCTTTGCCCAGGCCGTGCCCAAATACCCGGTGATTGACAGAGAAAACTGCACCTACTTCCAGAACGGCAAATGCCGCGCCTGTGAAAAGTTGTGCCCTACGAACGCCATTGACTTCTCGCAAAAGGAGAAGTACCGCACAGTTAGCGTGGGCAACATCATCCTGGCCACCGGATTCGACGTGTTCGACGCTCGTCGCATTCCACAGTACGGCTATGGCCG
>CAZDSN010000625.1:0-2998 GCA_964507675.1 uncultured Ardenticatenaceae bacterium
CCAAACAGCGCGCCCGTCAGCAGCGAATCCTGATGCAGGTCAACATGTCCGTTGAGGGCCAGGAAGGTACCCAGATAGACGCCATCCTGGTGCAAGTGGACATGACCGCTTTGGACGCGGAAGAGGATGTGGCGTGCCTGACCGTTTGTAGTCATCTGTACATCGTCGTGCATGTCTATGTCCATCGCTACATCCACGACAATAGTGTGGCTGCCGCCAGACAAATCGAAGTGAAGGATGGCATCTTTGACCACGTCTATGGTCTCAAAGGCGTATTGCCCATCCAGGAAGATTAGAGTAGCGCCTTCTTCCACTTTCAATTTGCCGTATGCGCCAGGAGACAGCGTTTGGGTGCTGTTTGTCGGGATGGTGACGTCGGTTGTGCCGGCATTCACCACCACTTCCACCAGCGTCAACGGAGGAATAAAGGGCAGTGGTGCGCCCTCAGTGATGACGCCATTGACCACTGCCCCATTCGCCAGTTTGACCTCATTGTGCGCCGTGGCATCTTCCTGAACCAAACTGTTCTTCTTGAGATCGATATCATCACCTGAAGTGATACTGCCGTTGACTAGACCGCGATCATGCACCGTCACGTCGCCAGGGGCGGTGATGTCGCCGTGTACCTGGGCATCCTGAGACAGGTCCACCTTGTCTCCGTAACTGAAGATGTAGCCGTTGATCACGGCCTCTTGCTTGATTTCCACCTTCTCGGCGCTGCCTACATTGCAGTCTACCACACTGTTTTGATAAGCGTGGAGGCCGTGTTCGCTGCCGGCATACAAACAGAACTGAGCAAATCCATGCGCCACCGTCACTTGTAGTGAGTCAGAGCCAACGCCGCCGTGGTTGTCGGCGACCGTCACCGTCACTGTGTACACGCCTATAGCCAGATACTGGTGCGACAGCGCAAACTGTTTATCCGGGTCGAGCGGCAGCGACTCTGCGCCGTCGCCATCGCCGTAATCAACGGTGCCTGTCCATTCATTCTGGCCTGGGTCGGTGAACGTCCCCACAGTTTGCAGCCATTGGCCCTCGTAGATAACCACATCTGGCCCCGCGTCTACCACTGGCGGCACGTTGTAGACAGTGACAGTGACAACGGTCGTAGCCAGCCCGCCCTGACCATCGCTGATGGTGTACTCAAAGCTGTCGCTGCCCACGAAGCCGGCTGCCGGCGTGTATTGGATTGTTTTATCTGGATTGACGGCGGCGCTGCCGTGCGCAGGTGTGGTCACCTCAATAACCATCAACTCGTCGCCATCCTCGTCGCTGTCATTGGCCAGCACGTCCACATCCACAGACGCGCTTTCGCTCGTGGTGGCCATGTCTGGCAGGGCTACGGGATCGCTGTTGCCAATATTGCCCGTCACGGTCACCAGGAAGAAGTCGCTGTGGCAGTCGCTATCGTCGTCGCACACGGCTACGGTGACGGTGTAGGTGTTGCCACTGACGTAGATGTGCGTGGCGGCGACGCTGCCCGCGCCGTCCATTTCGTTGACAATGCCTTCCTCTACGGTACCATCACCCCAATCAACGGTGGCGGCGTGGACATCGTAGATGCCGGCATCCGTAAACGTCGCCGGCGCCAGGCCCACCACCGCGCCGGCATCCGCCGTCTGGTCAGCGCCAGCCTCCACCATTGGCGGCAGATTCAAGACCGTCACCAGGAAGGTATCCTGGGCGCACATGCCACCTTGATCACATACCGTTATGCCCACCGGATACGGATTGTCATCCAGATAGGTGTACGACCCCGTCATCAGCGCCAGCGTGCCGCTGATGGTGATCATGGGTACGGTCGGCGAGATGACCTCATCCTGGTATTCCCAGAAGAGGTTAGCCGTGTAGCTGTCCAACGGATCAGTCCCGGTGAAGTAAGCGCCGCTCAGGCTGACCGTGCCGCCTTCCACAATCGTCTGGTCTGGCCCGGCTTCCACCGTGGGCGGCATGCGCGTCTCCGTTTGCGCCTGATTGTTATCCTCGCGCCGTTCGGCAATGGCATTGGTGGGGTCAACGCGGTCCACCAGCGTGTAGGTCAGACCGGTCACGCCAGCCACCGAGTAGCTGATGCGAGCGGTATGGCTCTGGCCCGCGGCTAACGAAGGCACAGCCGCCGTTCCCACCAGTTGGCCGCCATTGTCCGGGTCGCCCAGGTACAGGTCTACGGTGGTGGCTGGGGCGGCGGTGCTGCCGGCATTCACCACAAACAGATCGGCAGTGCGTTCTAGCGTGCCGTTACGCAGCACAAACGGCGGGGACATCACCAGGTCAGGCAGATCAACGCCATACTCAAAGAGAGTGGCGGCGGCGCTATGCAAGCCAGCCTGCGTCAACACCGCCTGCACATCATGTTCGCCGGCGACAAAAGCCGCGCCCAGATTCAGCGTCACCGTCTGGTAGCCGCCGTTCAGGTCAACCGCCTGGCTGCTCACCAGCCCACCGTCCACCGTCAGGGTCAGGTCGCCCGGGCCCGGCTGCAAGGCAAACAACGTCACCGTGGCCTGCACCGATTCGCCCACGGCGTAGGACGGCTTGTCTGTCGTCACGCCCACCACAATGGACTGCCCGGCATCGCACGCTTCCGCGCCCACGGCATAGAACAGGTCGGCGGCAGCCAGATGCTGCAGTTCATACCGCACCCGATGCACGCCGCTCTGGTCGCTGGCCGGGGTAAACGGCACGGTGATCATATTGGCGGGCAGGGCAGCCACGCTGATGGTTTGCTCAGCCACCAGGGATTGCGCCCCATCCGGCTGCTCCAGCCAGACGCGCAGCAGTCCCGTGACGGCTTCGTCGGAAGCGATGTCCAGATGGAGCAGATTGGGCGCGCCATCCTCGCAGGCGGGCACGTCCAGATAGGCGTCTACCACGCGCACTTCGGGCGCAGCTACGTCAAAGGGCGTGCGCAGCGTTTCCCCTTCGTGCAGACAGTTGCAATCCTGCGGCACGGAGTCTATGCTGTAGGTGCCGCGGGCGATGGCCTGTGGCAGGGTAA
>CAZDSN010000626.1:0-2987 GCA_964507675.1 uncultured Ardenticatenaceae bacterium
AGGGGGTTGGGGGATGGGGGTCAGCCCTTGGGGATGCCTTCACCTCCGTTTACCGAATTATTTTCTTAAACCGCAATTAGTTTGTCCGCGCAAACTAACAGTTTGCGCTACAAATGTACATCCATGATGGCGCGCTGCGGTTCACTTTGTCTCCGTTGAAAGGGATGGTCAATGGTTAGTGCACAGTTGCCAGAAGCCAGGTTGATAAATCGTCAGTGGTTCACCTCCTTTTTTAAGACCTGACAGGTCTCTGGTTCTTTTTCAATTCTTTGGCAATCTGGCGCGCCAGTTTTCTGGTCCACCAATTAACGAACAGATTGAAAACCAAATAAACGCCTACCAGACCTAAAATGCCGGCAAGCAGCCGTTGATTCTTGTCCTTAGGCAGCAGGTCGCCGGCCATTTCGCGGGCCACGCCCAGGGCGAACTCAGTTTGCGTGGGCGGGGGCAGGGGGGCCGGGCGGCCCGAAACATAGGGTGAGCCGTTGCCGCCGGCAGGGGGAAAGATGGCGGTAGTTGGCGCAGGTTGTTCCGCTTCCGGCATAGCCGCCAGTTCTGGATGCAGGCGGGCCTGAATCTGAGCCTCCAGGTTTTGCAGGCTCTGGCGGGTAATCGCTTTGGCCGAACTGTCCATCAGGCGCTGCCCCACGCTCGCGATCCGCCCGCTGACCTGGGCCACGCCCTCGTAGTGCATGATCGTGCCGGCATCCGTCTCCTCCAACCGCACATTCCCACTGCCATCCACAATGCCTTGCGGCCCCTTCCCACTGACCTTCATGTGATAGCTTTCTGGCGCTTGCAGTTCAGACAGTTCTACGCTTCCTTGAAAAACGCCTTGCACGGGCCCCACTTTCAACTTCATTTCCCCTTCATACTGATTCTCGCCCACCATTTCCAGGCGCTCGCAGCCGGGCATAATCGCTGCTAACACCGCCGGGTCAAGAAACATCTCCCACACAAGCTGCCGCGGGGCATTGTTAAAGGTGTAATTTCCGGTTAAGTTCACACGCTTTCTCCTTCAAAAAACCCGTGGGCCGGGCATCCTGCCCGCTTTTCATTCATCCTGATGCGCGCACAATTTGCGCCAATCCTATCCACGAGTTTTTTTGTCGCAACAACCTTCGTTCATCACGAAGATCGGTTATTTAGTTGGCACGGAGTAGAAAACAAAACGCCAGCAGGCAGAGTGCTGGCGTTCAAGAGGTCAGAGATGTGGGCGGAATGCCGGCATGACAGCGCACATCATAACAGGCGAATAATTGGAGCCAAACAAAATGGTTCATAGTGAAAAGCATTGTTTGTGCTGTCAGGCAAAGACACCCAAAATCGGCAATTTTTAGTGGACAAACTATACAATTGATTGCCCTGAATGGCAAATGCAACACACTCTCGTCTTCGCTGGAACTGGTGTAAAATGGGGGATGCCGCTTCCTGGAATGCCCCTGTATTTGCTAATGACCTTTCGCCAGAAGATCTGTGCCGGCATATTACTCGCCTTCACCGCAATCTCCCAGGTTGCCGGCAGTCGCCGCAACACCTCCTGAGCCATATATTGCCCACACCCCGGCGACGGTACTTACGCATGACAAAGAACTCGCAAATAGAACGTTCATTCCCGGCCAGTCTAACGTCATTGTTCACCAACACGAAGCCAGCCAGATGTCCATCAACCACCGTAATAGGGGATGGGGGTCTGCGCCTCTGTTACCTGTTTATTCTCTCTGAATACCATTCCAACACACGTAAGGCGCGCAGCGTATTCCACCGGCTCGGCTGGCCCTCGCCCTCATCCACCTCCACTGGCATCATGCCGGGATAGCGCGTCTCGAGCAGCCACCGCCCATCGCCGTCGCGCTTCGCCGCCACCAACTCAATCGCCTCTGCCGCCCGTTCGTCAGGCGTGACGCCGGCGCTGCGCAGGTACTCCAACCCCCGCAGCACGTCGTAGTGCCACCACGTTGGGAAGGCAAAGTGCGTCCACCCGCTACCGCCCTTACGATCCCGTTCAATCACCTCGCCCGTCGTCCGCCGCCGAAACAGCCGGCGCTCCAGCAGGTACTCCTCCCCGCGCCCCCGCGCCTCAGTCACCTCCGTGCTGCCTCCAGTCGCTCGTTCATACTCCAGCAGCGCCTCCAGCACGCAGATCGTGGTATTGAACGACGACCGCGTTGAGCCATTCTCCGCCTCGCAGTTCCAGCCGCCGTCCGCCAGTTGCTCGCCCAACAGCCGCTCCACAATGCCGCCCACATCCTGCCCGAAGTAAGCCCCAACCGCCGCCACCTGCCCGTTGATGCACGGCTCTAACTCCCCGGCGAAGAATGGATTGTTATCGCACTCTGGCGGGCCCGAACCCTGCCACGTCACGTGGTCGCGCACCAGGCCCACCGCGCGCCGTGCCTCTGCGCTCGCGGGATCGAGCCCCAGGTGACGCAGCAGCCACAGGACGTGCATCGTGGAGTTCCACCCGCGGTTCCACGCCGCGCCGCCCCACCTCCCGTCGGCCCCCTGCCCGGCGAGCAGCCGCGCCCCCCAACCCTCCCTGGCGACCCTCGCCCGCTCAGCCGCCACTTCATGCGCCGGCGCATCCATCAGGTCTCGCATCACCTGCCAGCGGATCGCCGGGTCAGAATCAAGCAGCCAGCCTATCACCGGTCCGTTTGACTTTGGCGCTTCCCGTTTGCGTGGATTAGTAGCCATCTGCTGGTTCCTCCTTATCAGGCCTTATCGGGAATAATGAGCATGGTTCATTTTTGACGAAAGCATCTTTACAAATTATTAACCATATTTGTAAAGGTGTTTGGATAAGTTTTGAACCATGCCCGTTTTGATGGCTATATCCGTTACGGATACAATAGACTTTATCAGAGACCTGTCAGGTCTTCAAACTCCAACCCACCGCTTACCCCAGCCGTATTCCATTGCTTATTTCTCCAGGAGACAACATGAGCCGCGGCGCACCATCATCAATGAAAATTTGTAGGCGTGGA
>CAZDSN010000627.1:0-2984 GCA_964507675.1 uncultured Ardenticatenaceae bacterium
GCCGTACCATCCTGGATAACTTCCGCTTCATTCAAACGATCCAGGCTGACCTCCCCTGGCTCATTTTTGCCCAAAACGTGCGTGTCCTGCTGCTGCAGGCACTGGTGGGCATCTTCACCTTTGGCGTTATGGGCGTCCTGGTTTTTATGCTCCCCTGGGCATTGGTTAGCTTTGGCGCAGCGCAGTTGGCTGTCGCTGGTCAGAACCCATTTACCTTTTTGTTGGCGACCATCATCCCCCACGCCATTGTCGAACTACCTGTCTTATGGTTACTGTCTGCGGCCGCCTTGCGCTGGCAAATCGTGCTGATTGCCCCGCCGCCCGATCGTACTGTTAGTGAAAGCTGGCTGCAGGCGGCAGCCCACTTTTGCCGCTTGCTGGTGGGTATTGCCCTTCCCCTGCTCATTCTGGCTGCCTTTATTGAAGCCTACATAACGCCCCAGGTTTTGCTGCGCGTGTATGGGGGTTAGAATGAGTGCGGGCAGTCTGCCAGGAGGCAGGCCGCCTGCCCGGCCGCTTGCCTGCCCCTTATACGCCAGTGAGCAAGGGACGGGTCTGCCCGGCCAATTCTTGCGCTCGATTGCGGGCGGCATGCAAGGCGTTCACAATCTGCTCGCGTAAACTCTCTTTGTCCATTTTGCGGCTTACCAAAATCGGTTTGCCAAAAACAAAATACATGCGTGAGAAAGGAATGGTCACCACGTACTCGTCCCAGCGATTCAGTCGAATGGCTGGGCGGGCTGATGCGCCAAAAGGCAGCACGGCTGCCTGCGCTTTTTGCGCCAGGAAGAACACCCCTTCTTTGGGCACAAAGGCCGGCCCATCAGGCCCATCCGGGGCAATCACCGAGCGGTATCCTTCTTTTAGGGCCTTAATTACTTGCAGCACAGACCGCCCGGCCGCCATGGGGTTCCCTTGCATATCCACCGTGTAAGACGGCCCAGCGCCCAACCGGTCGCCGACATGGTTGAGGGTGACGCCGCGCTCTCCCCCAACCAGGATAGAGCTGTATTGGGCGGTATTCTCAAACCGATCAATGTAGTTGACCACCATCATTACTTGCTGGTGCCACAATGCCCACAGTACCGGGTGGCCGCTGGCTTTGGCCTCTTCCAGGTTTTCTTTCCCCTCAACCGTCATGCGCGCGGTGCGTGTCACCAGTCGGATATAATCAAAAAGGAGTTCCCCTTGCAGGATACCCCACCAATATTTCATTTTACTCATGTCGGTCTCGCTTCATAGTAATTAGCTCTGGCCTGGGCCGTCGCCCGGTGCAGTGCATCGGTTAAGGGTTCGGTGATGGTTTCGTAAGGCGCTTTTGCCGGCACAGCCAGCGGCTCTCCAATCACCAACGAAATGCGGGCGAATGGATACGGTACCACGTAGGTATCCCAACGGCGCAGGCGATAGCCGCGGCGTGTATACGCCCCAATGGGCAGCAGCAGCGCCTTTGCTTTCTGCGCCAGATAAGCCACGCCTGGCTTGATGACATACGCCGGGCCATCCGGCCCATCCGGTGTTATGTAACAATCTTTCCCTTGCTTTACCAGCCGCACCAACTGGGCGAAAGTGCGCGCTGCCGCCAGCGTATCATCCCCTTTTAAGTTCATGGGGAAAGGGTGAGCGCCCATTTTCTCGGCAAATACGCTTAACGTTTCACCGCGCCGATCATCGGGCATCATCAGCACCAGCTTACTCATGTCATACTGTTGCAAGAAAAAGCCGGCCAGCATCATGGTCATACCATGCCAGGCGGCCAGGATAACGGGTTGGTCGCTGGCCTGAGCCGTCTGCCACCGTTCGCTGCCGGCTACCTGATAACGGGCAGTACGCCGCATCAGCCAGGCTTCCGTAGCCAGGACAGTCGCTTCTGCACGCCTGATCCAGAGTGTCATATGTGCCCCCCCCGCATCAAAATGCCGGCCCGTACCAGGCTGGCCCCCAGATACCCATTGGTAAAAAGAAACCAGGTGAGCACAAACGGCCAGAAAAAGAGGGAGACGACGATCATGCTCAGGAAGACCATCGTAAGCCGCTTGCGCGAGATGACCCAGGCCAACGAGGGGAAGCGAATCATGCTCACCATTAATAGACAAAGTACTAACAACAGCAGAGGATAAAAGAGATCGGGCAAGAATCTATCCGGCAGAGCTAAATCTGACAGCACGGCCAGCGCTTGTGTGGCCCCTGCGGTGGAGATAGTCAACCCCAGGGAATCTGCCGAGCCGCTCTGCTTCACCGGCAGCAGGTTAAAGCGAGCCAGGCGAAAAGCGCCGGCCATGGGTATCAGGACGACAAACGGCCAGATTAGCAAAGGGGAGAGGTCGCTGGCTTGCAGGCGCATAAAGACCAACACGGCCGGGGCTGTACCCAGGCTGACCATATCCACCAATGAATCCAGTTGCAGGCCAAAGGTACTGCCGGCATTCAAGCGGCGCGCCATCTCCCCATCAAACAAATCCAGGATGTAACTGGCAAGGATGAGACCGCCCGCCAGCCGCAGGTTGCCTGTGGCTGCGGACATAATGGAAACAATACCGCAAATCAAGGAGAGGAATGTGATACTGTTGGGAACCAGATAACGATAGTTATTACGCATGGCGCGCCTCAGTAGAGAATTGGGCCAGAGGAGTAATACCCCCATACACCTTGTCGCCGATGTTTACTAGAATTTGGGCGGTTGGCGGCAAATAAAGATCAACCCGCGAACCAAAACGAATCAACCCAAACCGTTGGCCCGTGCGCAGTTCATCCCCAATCCGGGCGTAATTGACACAGCGGCGGGCCATAATGCCGGCAATTTGCTTCACCAACACCAACCCATAAGGCGACTCAATCACCATCGAAATATGTTCATTGACCTCAGACGCTTCCGGGCGAAACGCCTGTAAAAATTGCCCTGGATGGTGCGCCCAGGCCGCCACCCGCCCCCCAATGGGCGCCCGCTGCACATGCACATCCAGCACCGACAAGAAAATGCTGAT
>CAZDSN010000628.1:0-2973 GCA_964507675.1 uncultured Ardenticatenaceae bacterium
GCCCCCCGCCCGGGGGCAGCGCGGGCGGGCCGGCTGTCTGGGCGCGGCGCTCCCGCGCTGCCGGGCGCCCGGGCGGCTATGCTGGGGGCGGCGCAGGTGTTGGCGGCAGCCGGCGTTGTGCTGCAAGGCGACCTGTTTATTACCGCCGTGGCGGATGAAGAGTACGCCAGTCTGGGCACGGAACATCTGGTGCAGCAGGTGCGGGCGGATGCAGCCATTGTCACTGAACCCACCGACCTGGCTTTGTGTCGCGCCCATCGCGGTTTTATCTGGTTTCGCGTAGAAACTACCGGACGCGCGGCGCACGGCAGCCGCTTCCGCGAAGGCGTAGACGCCAACATGCACATGGGCCGCTTTCTGGCAGAGTTGGATAAGCTGGAGCAGGCGCTGCGGCAGCGACCGCCGCACCCGCTGGTGGGGCCGCCGTCGCTGCACGCGGCTTTGTTGTCAGGCGGGTCGGCGTTGAGTGTTTACGCGGCTAACTGTGTGCTGCAAATTGAACGGCGCACCATCCCCGGCGAAACAGTGGCAGCGGCTGCCGCTGAACTACAGGCGATTGTGGAGCGGTTAGCCGCCGCTGATCCCACCTTTCAGGCCAGCGTGACCCCGTTTTTTGCCCGTTCACCCTTTGAAGTAGAAGCGGCTGCGCCTCTGGTAGCTATTGTAGAGGATGTTGTGGCTGCCCATCTGGGCCAGCCGCCCGCGCACATGGGGCAGACGTTTTGGACGGATGCGGCGCTGCTGGCGGATGCCGGCATGGAAACCGTCATCATGGGCCCACGCGGCTATGGCCTGCACAGCGACGAGGAGTGGGTGGATGTGCAGTCAGTCGCCGACCTGGCTCAAATTCTGGCAGATACTGCCCGGCGCTACTGCGGTCAGGCATAAGAGCGTTACTACCCGGTCCCCTCTTCCTCATCTTCTATCTTTCGGCGCACCGCCAGCATCGTGATGTCGTCGGAGAGTTCGCTGCCCGCTATGTGCTGCTGCACGGCGGCGTCTATCTGATCAAGGAGAGCGGCGGCGGAGTGGGAGAATGCCGGCATCATGGCCGACAAACGCGCCTCCGTAAACCATTCCCCACTGGCGCTACGCGCTTCCGTCACCCCATCCGTATAAGCCAGCAGCATGTCCCCTGGTTGCAGCGTCGTTGTCTCCAACCGGTATTGGGCGTCTGCCCGCAGACCTACAGCCGGGCCGGTGGGCGGCAGCCGGCGTAGTTCGCCTGCCTGGTTCAGGATGATGGGTGGATTATGGCCGCCGTTGATATAGGCCAGATGTCCTGTTTGTGGGTCCAGCACCGCCAGAAAGAGGGTCACAAACATGTGCGTCTGGCCGTGATTGCTGCCCAGGTACGCATTGGTGAGCTGTACGGTGTCTAGCAGCGCCGTGGCATCCACCGGACGGAAACCTGCCGCCCGTTGGCTGGCGTTAGCCCCGCCTGCGGCGGGGCGTTCATGATTCAGCAAATAATAATGCTGCATGATAAAAGCGCGCAGCAGACTGCGGGCCAGAGCCATGAATAGCGCCGCGACGATCCCCTTATCACATACATCAGCCACCACCAGCCCTAGCTTTTGGTGCGGCAGGGGAATAACGTCGTAAAAATCGCCAGCCACCTCTCGCGCTGAATGGAACCGGGCCACCACTTCCCAGCCCGGCGGCTGCATCAGACTGTCTGGAAAGAAGCCACGCTGAATCTGGCGGCCAAGCTGTAGTTCGCGCTCATAACGCAGCAAGGCTTCCTGCCGCTGGCGCAGCCTGTGATTGTGCAGCACCACGGCGATTTGGGATGCCAGTGATTCCGCTACTAATTGATGATACAGGCTGAATGGGGTGACCTGTTCTGTTTCCGGGTCTCGGGCATTCAGCAATTGCAGCACGCCCGCCATTTGCTCATTCTTGATGGGCACGGTTAGACAGGAGACAGAGTGATATTTGTTCTTTTGATCGAAGGCTCTGGTGTCGGAGAAGTCAAAATCGGTTTCGCTGTAGACGTTGGCGATATTCACGGAGCGACCGGCCAGCGCTACGTGTGTGACGACATGGCGCTGGTTGGCTGCGCCTGTGAGGGGATCAGTCAGGGGTAGCGGCGCATAGGGCACAGCCTGTCCGGTTGTGCCGCCATAGGCGATGTTCAAGGAGTTGATGCGGGTGACCGCGTAATGGAGGTGATCATCGGCGGAGCGGAGATAGACTGTGCCGGCATCTGCATGGCAGATCTCCTGAGCCTGCAATACAAACCGCTCCAGCAGCCGGTCAAAATCCGGCTCGGTGGACAGCGCCACCCCTAATGGCAAGATGACGTTACGCAAATCATCCGCCAGCTTTTTCATTTCGTGAAAAGCGGCCAGCGGCGACGCCGCCTGTTCTTGCAACTGTTTGCGCTGCAGCGTACTGTTTACACACGCCTTGAGCAGCACGGGATGCGCGGGTTGGATTAAGAAATCTGTGGCTCCCTCGGCCAGACAATCGGCCAGCAGCCCGCTCTGTTCACCGTTCCCCAACACCATCACGGACACCTGGTTAAGGGAGGAGTATGCCGGCAGCGTATGCAAGAAGGCAAAATCATGGGCGGCGGCAATCTCTACATCTACCAAAATCAAGTCAAAGGCATGGCTGGCCAGCGCCGACAGCGCCTGCGCCGCTTGCGAAACAACCGTTACAGCGTACCAGCCTGCTTGCTGCTGCAGCGGTTCACTCAATGCCGCCGCCTGGCCGGCATCGCCAGCCACAATCAGTATATGAGCGTAAGGAATCTTCATAAAGAGACGATAGGCCGCTGGCCCTAACCTGGCGGCGGGGCCTCCCCTGGCTGTTGGCGGCAGCAGCGCTGCACCACAAACGTGGTGCGGTTGCGGTTGGGCAACCGTTCGTACTGCACCTGATCCACGCCCCAACGGGCCAGATAAATACCCAGGCCGCCTGGAGATCTGCTTTCTGGCGGCGTGTGCAGGTTGGGTGGCGGCGCCT
>CAZDSN010000629.1:0-2971 GCA_964507675.1 uncultured Ardenticatenaceae bacterium
TGATCTGGCTTTTGCCAGAGAAGCACAAGTGAAGATCACGCCATTTATCAGTGATAAATGTCATATGATCGGCGCGCTCCCTATGAACATAGGGGGGAGTGATAAGTGGACAATGGTCAGAAACTGCGCCAACCCCGGCTCTCTGGCGAAAACAGCCTCACGCGGCAACATGAACAGAAATTCGGGAGAATTCGTGCCATTCGTGGCAAAAAATCTGCATTCCTCGTAGCGCGCCTCGCTCATGAGGAACTCCCCCGTCCATCGGGCAGGGGAACCGTCTGGTTACCGCCCCGGCCGCCAGTTCACGGCTCCTACCCCACTCAAGATCAACAGTCCCCCAACCAACAATCGCCAATCCACCAACTCGCCCAGAAACAGCGCTCCGGCGCTCACGCCAACCACGGGCAGCAAATAGGTTACCAGCGTGGTGCGCGTTGCCCCCCACTGCTGCAAGATGAAAAAGTAGAAAATATAAGCCAGGCAAGACCCTAACACGCCTAACCACAATAACGCCCCCACCGCCGGCCAGGTCAACTGCTGCCCGCCGAAATCCTCTACCAACAGCGCCGCCGCCCACACAAACAGGTCAGCCACCAGGAGTTGCCCAAAAGCCGCTGCCACAGGGCCTACCTGGCGCAGTTTGGCGCGGGCATAGGCCGAGCCGGCGGCGTAGCAAATGGCCGCCAGCACAATGGCTAACTGCGGCAGTAAATTGTTCCAATCCCAACCCAGATTGCGGCTGAGCAGGAGCATGACGCCGGCAAAACCCACCAGGAGACCGATGATTGTGCCCATGCTCACCTCTTCCCGCCGCAGCGCCAGCCCCGACAACACAATGCTAAACAACGGCACTGTGCTGTTCAGCACGGAAGCCACACCGCTAGACACGCCATGAGCGCCAGACTCCCCCCAGGTAATCAGCACAAAGGGCAGCGCCGTGTTCACGATGCCCAACACCAGTAAATGACGCCAGATAGCCCAGGATGCCGGCAGCGTCAACCCCCGCCAACGTATAATCACCCCCAACGCCAGCCAGCCAATCAGCAGCCGCAGCCCTACCAGCGTCAAGGGGAGCAGCGTCTCCAGCGCCACTTTGATAAATAAAAACGATGTCCCCCACATCAAGGCCAATCCTCCAAATGCCAGCCATGTTCTATCCAGACCACCAACCCATGAGTTTTTCATTTCGTTGTAATCACCTTATTTCTGCGACGCTGCCCGGATGCCAGAAAAAAAGCCGCTGTCTTGCAGACAGCGGCTCTTAGATGAACCGTTCGATGGCAATGATCTATAAGATGCGCAATTCCCGCACAGGCTGCGCTGCCGGCCCCAGGGTCAGGCGGCGCAGCTTAAACTATTTGAGGACCCATTTTCGACAGGTTATGCAACTGCGTCACCGTCTACCAATAACCTGGCATTCTTCGTTTGCCGGTGTATTAGACTTTACCGGTAATAGCGGTTCTCCAGAGAGACCAGACAGGTCTGGGAGACCTATCTGGTCTTATTTCCAGTGGACGAATACATCCCTATCGCTAACTAACAGACGAACCGCTACTAACGAATGGCCACCTGCGTGTCTTTATCGAACAGGTGCATATTGCCCATGTCCATCACCAGCGACACGGGGCCGCCAATCCTCGGCGCCAGACGGGTATCCACAATAGCTACTTGATTGCGCGTACCTGTGTTCACATACAAATGCAGTTCGTGCCCCAACAGTTCCACCACTTCTACAGTTCCTTCCAACGGGGATGGGGTGATGCTGGGCGGCGCAAAATTCTTGGCGTGAATATGTTCGGGGCGCATACCAAAAACAACCTGACGCCCAATGTAATTACCATACATGGACTTGCGCTGCGCTGGTACCATGGCCCGGAAGTCGCCTGTGTCTACATACAGATTACCCTCTTCTGATACCAAAGTGGCATCGTAGAAGTTCATGCTGGGGCTGCCAATGAAGCCGGCCACAAACACGTTGTACGGCTCTTCATACAGCACACGCGGCGGGTCAACCTGTTGCAATTCGCCCGCATGCAAAACGGCAATGCGGTCCCCCATTGTCATGGCTTCAACCTGGTCGTGGGTGACGTAAATGAAGGTAGTCCCCAGACGTTTGTGCAGCTTGGAAATCTCCGCCCGCGCTGTCACGCGCAGTTTGGCATCCAGATTGGACAGCGGCTCATCCATTAAAAACACGGCGGGTTCACGCACAATGGCGCGGCCTACCGCTACGCGCTGGCGCTGACCACCAGAAAGGGCTTTCGGCTTACGGTCCAACAGCGCCACCAGGCCCAAAATGTCCGCCGCTTCTTTTACGCGGCGGTCGATCTCCGCCTTGTCTACTTTACGCAGCTTCAAGCCAAAGGCCATATTGTCATACACAGTCATGTGCGGATAAAGCGCATACGACTGAAACACCATGGCAATATCTCGATCTTTAGGCGGCACGTCATTGACAACCCGATCGCCAATCAAGATTTCGCCAGAGGTGATCTCTTCCAATCCCGCTAACATGCGCAGATTGGTGGATTTGCCGCAGCCAGAAGGGCCTACAAATACCAGAAACTCTTTGTCGGCAATTTCAATATTCATATTCTTGATGACGCTGACGTCGCCGAAACTCTTTACCACATTGCGGAAGGATACACTAGCCATCTACGGTCTCCTTGGGGAAATAGCGGTCTCAACTACCAGACACGATTGTACCATGAGGAACTACAGCGAAATATAACGACACCTGTTAACGATGTCAAGTGCTTTACTGAGTATAAAACCAAATTTGTTGTCAGGTTACGCATTCAGGCAGATTTGCGCTGCACGGCGAGGGGTTATTTCTGCCGGCAGCGGGAATGGCATCCTCTTTAGTGACATACGCGCCCGGCCAAAAATCTTGCAGGCAATCCGGGAAGACACCTTCGCCGCTGGCAAGACGCCCGACTCGTCCGTGCGCCTCATAACAACGTCAACAACA
>CAZDSN010000630.1:0-2960 GCA_964507675.1 uncultured Ardenticatenaceae bacterium
TGCGCCGCCCGCGCCATTGGTTACTTCACCAGCCCAACCACGCTGCAAGGGTATCGCCTCTGCCAGGATGGTTCTGGCGCAGTGGGAACCTGGAATGCTGTTCGCGTACTGGCTCCCCAACAGGGCGCCACCGACCCGGCGCTGCTGCTGCGGTAGATGGTTTGAGGAAGGATGACTGGTGACCGTTCACAAATACTGAGCGAGTTTCCGGAAATAAGTTTCCAAAGTGGAGGTCTTGGCTGGAGCAGTTCCGGCTGAAGCCTCCACTCCTAAACGGGCAATGCTCTTTAGACAGTTACCTGATAACCTGTCCGGCAACCCACCCAATTTATGTTGACCCATGAAGGAGTTCAACTGCTCAGGAAGTTGAACTCCTTCATGGTTACGGTATGATGCCTTTGCGGGGAGCGCCAGCGATTGACGTTGCATCCAGCCCACACCGGATTATAATGGCGTGAAGTAAATGGCCGATAACCGAAGTTAACAACAGCGAGAAATGATTATGGAAAATGTAACATCAGCCCGCGTCCTGGTAATCGAGGACGAAGACCGCATTCGCCAGTTTTTGCAGCGCGGTCTGACTTATGAAGGGTACCGCGTAGATCCCGCCCCGGATGGCCGTACTGGTCTGGATATGGCCCGTGACAACCCGCCTGACCTGGTGCTGCTGGATATTATGCTGCCCGGTATTGATGGGTTTGAAGTTTGCCGGCGGCTGCGCGCCGCCAGCGATGTCCCCATTTTAATGCTGACAGCTAAAGAATCTATCGAAGATCGGGTCACTGGTCTGGATGCCGGGGCAGACGACTATTTAACCAAGCCGTTTTCATTTGACGAACTACTGGCCCGCGTGCGCGCTTTGCTGCGCCGGGCACAGCCAGCCAAGCCGCAGGTTTACCGGTTTGCCGATTTGGAGTTGGACACAGGTACCCGCCAGGGGCGGCGCGCAGGCAAGACCTTTGACCTGACTGCCAAAGAGTATGAACTACTGGAGCTTTTCATGCGTCACCCGCGCCAGGTACTGACCCGTGACGTGATCTTTGATCGGGTCTGGAACTATGATTTTGGCGGCGAAAGTAACATTATCGAAGTGTACGTGCGCTATTTACGCCAAAAGACAGAGCAAGACGACCTGGCACGCCTGATTCATACTGTGCGCGGCATTGGCTATGTGCTGCGCGAAGAATAGCCCAATACCCCTGAGTAGCGGAGAGAGCCTGGTAGCGCCACGGACAACTTACGGATTTACTCATCCTGAACTCATGTTGACCCTGTAAAATTCCTCCTGGTTTGCAGGTGATTTATGAACGCGGTCACATTGTTATCATCTGGCTTTGTTTTCCTGTCCTGACCCCATCCATTGGAGAGGCCCTTGTCCATTCGGCTGCGCCTGACTCTGGTTTACACCTTCATCTTAACGATTATCTTGCTGGTATTTGGTGCCGCCGTGTATTTTATTTCGCGGGAGACCCTGCTGGCGGAGATTGATGAGGGCTTACAAGATGTGGCCACCAGCGTGCGCGACCAAAGCCAGGCTGTCTTTCTGAGTGACGTGCCCATGGTCATCTCCCCCGATGAACTGGACATGTTCCAGACTGCCACCTTCTTTGTCATTATCGTTGATGAAAATGGCAACTTCCTGGACAGCTCTTCCAGTTTACGCGGGTATGACCGGCTGCTTGACCCATCAGGTATGTACCCTGACCCGCATTACAGCATGGTGATGCGGCAGGGCAAGACGTTGCGCGTCTTAACGGTGCCGCTGGCCGCGACCACACCGGCAGGGGTGGAGATTATTGGCTATGTGCAGGTAGCCACCCTCATAGATGATTATCTGCTGTCCATGAATCGCTTGCGGATGACGCTGCTGTTCACCGGCTTTGCCGCTGTTACTCTGTCCCTGTTTGTGGGGGTGCTGACTTCCCACTCTTTACTCAAGCCGCTGGACGATATGGCGGCGGTAGCCTTGCGCATTACGCGGGCGGACGATTTGAGCAAACGCTTGCCTGATACAGGCCGGCAGGATGAGATTGGGCATTTAACAATGGCCCTGAATAACACGCTGGATCGGCTGGAGAAATTATTCCGCTCGCAGCAGCGTTTTCTGGCCGACGTGTCGCACGAACTGCGTACGCCATTAACGGCGCTGCAAGGCAATGTGGATTTGATGCGGCGCATGGGAGAGGCTGATCCGGAGTCACTCAGCGCCATGCAAGAGGAATTGGCGCGAATGACGCGCCTGGTGGGGGATTTGCTGTTTCTGGCGCGCACCGATGCCGGTGGCCTGCCTATTCAAAAACAGCCTGTAGATTTTGATACAGTTTTTCTGGATGTCTATCATCAAGCGCAGCATCTCACCAATAGTGTGTGTATCGAACTGGTAGAAGTGGATCAGGTGCGGCTGTTGGGGGATGCGGATCGGCTGCGCCAACTGCTGCTCAACCTGGTGGACAATGCAGTTAAATACACGCCAGCAGGGGGGAAAGTGCGCCTTTCCCTGTCGAAGGAAAATGGGGTAGCCAAAATTGCTATTTCAGACACAGGCGTGGGTATCCCCCCGCAGCACATTCCCTTAATCTTTGACCGCTTTTACCGGGTGGACAAAGCGCGAACGCGGGCGCAGGGGGGGGCAGGACTGGGGCTTTCTATTGCCCACTGGATTGCTCAGGCGCATGGGGGCGAGATTTCGGTCAGCAGTGAAGTCGGGCAGGGAACCACCTTTGTAGTGTCTTTACCTGTCTTGCCCGAGGCGCAGCGGATGGCCCCGGTAGAACCTGCTGACACGCGCCCGGCCATGCGCGTGCTGGCTGCGATCAGCAACAACCGGCACGAGTTGCACCATTAGATTGGTTCAATTTCCAGAATTGAGCCATCCGGCCAGGGGGGTCAGCGGCGCAGAAGGATGAAGAGACCTGCGCCCACCAGCAGCAGTGACCAAAAGATGCCGGCATCAAACCAAC
>CAZDSN010000631.1:0-2952 GCA_964507675.1 uncultured Ardenticatenaceae bacterium
CTTTTTTTCCTCCTCGATCTGCCCTGAGCCATATTATAACCCGATTTGCGCCAGGTGTAGAAAATCAAGCTGGAAGGAAGGAAGCAATACCCTCCCGCTTCCGGGTCAGGAGCAAGTGGCATCTGTACAGGGACAAACCTGATTTCTAGTTTGAGAAAACAGGAGAAAGAGAAGAAGCGTAGGCCTTGATGAACAATATTGAGAGACGCGCATCCTCAGAAGCCTGTTATACGCCTCTGAGGACACAGCGTATCTTAACGCATCTGATAGGGCGGCGTTTTATTAGGAGGCGCGTTTGGCCCGCCACCAGCAGGCCAGGAATAAGATGCCCGCTACCAGGAACGGTGAGCCGTAAAACACAGCCATTAAAACCCGATCATGGTCGGCCAAAGTGTACACCAATCCACCCAACACCACGGCACTGAGGACGGAAACTAACCCGCCAATTCCTTCCCAGCGCCAGGCAGCGATCAAGGACAGGGTAGCCAGTCCTAAGAAGACCAGCAGCAGAATTCCCTGTCCATCTACTTGATCAGCCTCTATGGTGTATAGGCTGCCGCCAACAATGGCCCGCACATACAAGATGCCGGTTAGAACAGCCAGCAACGCCACGGCTTTGGTGACGATTCGCAGTTCATTGACATTTTTCTGGGTGAGATCTGGTTGCATAGTCATACTTCACCTCCAAAATAGGGGCCAGTGGGTAGTGAGTCGCGGTGGGGCGCCCGCTTAGGGCCCATCCACAAATTAGTTCCCGTTCTTGTGTGCCTGGGGCAGCATTTGTGGATGGGCTGACAAGTGACCGGGTTCCGTGAAAAACGGAAGTTATTCTTAGACGGTCACTTAGGGATAATGCGCCTGGAGCGCGCCCACACGGGTCAGGCGGCGCTGACGCTCACGGAGATAATCAACTAGAAGGAAAATACCCACCAGCAGAAAAGGAGAGCCATAGACAAAGCTGGCAACGAAGCGGGATGTGCCGGGGGCCATAAAGACGATGACGGCAATGAAAATGCCGGCAGCCACGGCCACAACGCCGCCAATCAACTGCCAGAACCAGCTTAAGATCAGGGCCGCCAGACCAACGGTGAAGCCAATCAACATGGCGACTTCAGTTGAGTTGGCTGCCCGCCCTGACTGCGCCGACGCGTGTAATTCGCCGGCAGCGAAAACGATGTAGATAATAGCCGTAATGCAGGCCGCTACAGCCAAAATCCGCGCCGCCAGGTGTAAATTACTGCCGTAAAGGTTGGCTGATTCGGCGTGGGGGTGAATCATTTCAGACATGGAAGAAACCCTCCTGTGAGAATAGGGCTCAGTGAGTAATGGACAGTGGTCAGAATTGCTTGAAAATCACGCGCCTTCACTGAATATAATCTTGTGCAGGTGCGCTGCTGTGTAAATCAGGCATCCCTGTCCGATTTACGAAGGGGGCGCCAGTTTGTGCCCCAGCTTTGATAATAGGGTAAAGGAAGCGCCAGGTTTCAAATAGTGACAGTTGTCACGATTGTAGGGTGATGGTGATACCCATTCCCCTCAGGTAGTTACCCGCGCACCTCTCCGGATAGAGTTGCCTCTTGTTCAACGTCTGCGCTGAAGCCGATCATCTGGTCGCTCCGGGCGGCGAACGCCATAGGCAAACGTAAACATCCACCAAAAGGCAATCCAGACGGGGTGGGCATAAGTAAACCCCGTGTCTAACAGATCAACCAGAAAAGCCAGCCCAGACGGCAGCACCACATGATCGCCCGGCGCAAGCGTAATTGCCGGCATCACATACAAAGACACCAATCCTCCCCGTAGGAAAGAGCGAGTGCTGTTGCCGGGGACATCCCGGGTGATGTACCAGCCAATCATGAACAAAAACAAAGCCACAAAATAAGTGTACATGGTTATGGCCAACATATTTTCCTCATTCATTAAGGTGGGAGGGAGCCATCCGCCGCGGAATGCGCCCAGGCGTAGACCCTATCAGGGCGGGTCAAAGGCGCGACAACAGATAGTCAAAAGCGCTGAGAGCAGCCTTAGCGCCATCGCCCACAGCGACAAGCACCTGTTCGGTACAGACGTTGGTGACGTCGCCCGCGGCAAACAGGCCCGGACAGTTGGTGTGGTTGCGGTTGTCCACAACAACATGACCCTCGGCATCCAGTTCAACCAGGCCGTGCACAGGTTCGGAATTGGGAATCAGCCCCATCTCCACAAAAATGCCGTCAGAGGGCAGCGTCGTCAGGCGGCCATCCGGCGCTTGCAACAGGAGGCGGTCCGCGTAGCCATTCCCTTGAATGGCTTTGACCTGATGACCTTCCCAAATAACGGCCTTCATGCTGCGGTCTAATTTGCGCGCCAGGGGTGTATCCAGCCCGGCGCCTGCCGGCATCACCAGGTTAACGACGGTCGCCAACTGCGCCAGTTCAGCGGCGGCGCGCAGCGCCAGTTCTCCCTGGCCCACAACCGTTACTTCTTTGTTGACAAATAGAGAAGCGTGGCTGATGGCCGAATAGCTAAGGCCGCGCCCCATGTAGTCGCGTTCGCCAGGCACACCCAACTGCTTGATACGAGCGCCAGTGGCCAGGATGACAGAGCGCCCTTCGAAATCCACGCTTGCTTCCGTGGTAACCGTGAAAACATCATCGCGCCGCTGCACAGAGACCACCCGTTCCAGGCGGCGTACATAGGCCAGACGGTCTAATTCCTGCCAGAACTGTTCAACCACATCGCTGCCACGAATTACTTCGCGGGTGTCCTGGTAGGGGAGCTCCAACTGGTAGTTGATTTTGCCGCCCAAATCCTGGCTGATGACCAGAACATCCAGGCGTTTACGCAAGGCATAAAGAGCGGCTGTAATGCCGGCAGGCCCACCTCCTACAACAATGACATCGTACATAGTTTGCGCTCCTCCTTCGAAAATAGTGGTCAGTGAACAGTGGTCAGTGGTCAGAAAATTCGTGT
>CAZDSN010000632.1:0-2950 GCA_964507675.1 uncultured Ardenticatenaceae bacterium
CTCTCCGAAAAGCCCCCTTCCCCCTAAAGGGGGAAGGGGGTTGGGGGATGGGGGTCTTCACCCCCGTTTACCGAGTTATTTTCTTAAACTATCAATTAGTTTGCGCCATTTTTCTCCGCGCCTCCGCGTGAAACCTGTTTTCAAAGGAGATTAAAGCGTTATGGGAATTGCAGCCGATATTGCCATTATTTTAGTAGCAGGTTTGGTGGGCGGATTAATCGCCCAACGGCTGAGACAGCCGTTATTGCTAGGCTACATATTGGCCGGGGTCATTGTGGGACCTTTTACGGCTGGGCCAACTGTTTCTGATGTTCATGATATTGAACTGTTGGCGGAAATTGGCGTGGCGCTGCTGCTGTTTGCCCTGGGACTGGAGTTTTCGCTCAAAGAGCTGCGGCCAGTGCGCCACATCGCTTTAATAGGCACGCCCCTACAAATCTTGCTGACCATGGCCCTTGGATACGGAATAGGTCAATTGTCAGGGTGGGATTGGTTGGCGTCTATCTGGTTTGGCGGGCTTATCACCCTTTCCAGCACGATGGTCATTTTGAAAACCTTGATGGGACAGGGACGCCTGGGGACGCTTTCCAGCCGGGTGATGATGGGGATGCTGATTGTGCAAGATTTGGCCGTGGTGCCTTTGATGATCATCCTGCCGCAGTTAAATGACCCCGGCGCCGGTTTGCCTATATTGGGAGTAGCGGCTTTGAAGGCCGGCGTCTTCTTATTTTTGATGATCTTTGTGGGGACAAGGGTGATTCCGCGGCTGGTGGCATATGTGGCTGATTGGAACTCGCGGGAGTTGTTTTTACTGGCTGTGACGGCTATCGGGTTAGGTATCGGCTACGCGACTTATCTGTTTGGCCTTTCTTTTGCTTTTGGGGCGTTTGTGGCCGGCATGGTTCTGAGCGAATCAGATTATGGACACCAGGCTTTAAGCGACATTATTCCCCTGCGCGATTTGTTTGGCCTCCTCTTCTTTGTCTCGGTGGGCATGCTGCTCGACCCCACCTTTCTGCTGGCTCATTGGGGGCATGTGCTGTTGGTCGTTTTCCTGGTGGCCGTGGGTAAAGGCGTGATTTTGGCTGTCCTGAGTAAGCTGTTTAAGTATGGAAATGTGGTGCCGCTGGCTGTGGGGTTAGGGATGTTTCAAATAGGGGAGTTTTCCTTTGTGCTGGCGCGGGTGGGGATTAGCACCAACTCCATTAGCCCGGATCTGTATGCGCTCATCCTGACGACCGCTATCATCACGATGCTATTGACGCCGTTTGTTTCCGGGTTAACGGGTCCGCTCTATGCCTGGCGCAAGCGCCGGCTGCCGCGGGAACCGCTGCAAACGATCAACCTGCCGCAAACGGGCCTGGCTGAGCACGTGGTGATTGCCGGCGGCGGCCGGGTGGGGCAGTATGTGGCGCAGGTCTTGCGGCGTTTGGAACTGGATTTTGTGATTATTGAAATTGATCATCGCGGCATTGAACAGGCGCGGCAAGCCAATTTGCCCGTTATTTATGGCGACGCCAGCCAGGAGGTAGTGCTGGAAGCGGCCTATGTGCAGCGGGCGCGGCTGGTGTTGGTGACCACGCCGGCGGCGGTGGTGACGCAGTCCGTAGTGGCGCAGGTACGCCATTTGCACCCGGCCGTGCATATCGTCGCCAGAGCCGAAGGCATTGAGCCGATGCAGGCGCTCCATGCCAGAGGCGTGTATGAAGTGGTGCAGCCGGAGTTTGAAGCGGCGCTGGAAATGACGCGGCAGGCGCTGCTGCATCTGGCTGTGCCGGCTATGGAGATACAAAAATTCACGGATACGATCCGCCGCGATTTGTACGCGCCGCTCTATGAGCGCCATGCTGATTATGACACGATAGCGCAGTTAGAAAACGCCTCGCGCCTGTTGGATTTTGATTGGGTGACGTTAATGCCGGGCAGTAAGCTGGTGGGCCAGACTATCCGGGCAGCCAGTATTCGCCGGCAGACAGGCGTTTCCGTGGTGGGCGTCGTGCGGAATGGACAGTTAACCTCAAACCCTGACGCCGATTACCTGTTCGCCGCGGGCGATCTGGTGGCGGTGATGGGCAGCCCGGAGAAATTGGCAGCTTTCCAACCGCTGGCGGCCAGCAGTCAATAACTGAGGGAGAAAGAATATGTCTACAACGCATCAGGAAATGCCCGTTTTCAGCCGTACTTTTGATTTTCTCACCTGGCTGCTGCCGCAAACCAACCACTTTCCGCGCGCCCATCGCCACACGTTCACGCAGCGGTTGATAGATGCCGCCCTTGATCTGCGGGAACGGCTGGAAGAAGCCAACTGGCGGCAGGGCAGCGCTCGCCTGCAAAAATTACAGGAGGCGGACGAGGCGTTGTCCAAAGTGCGTCTCTATTTGCGGCTGGCATATCGCTGGCAATGGCTGACGCCAGGGCAGTATGAACACGCCGCCGGGATGCTGACGGAGATCGGACGTTTGATTGGCGGCTGGAAGAAGAAAACTGGCAGCTAAAGCCATGACGCCGTATACTCCAGCGGTGTATACGATGCAACGTCCAGCCGCTAACAACGGCTGATGTTGAGG
This sequence comes from uncultured Ardenticatenaceae bacterium, assembly GCA_964507675.1. Taxonomy (GTDB): domain Bacteria; phylum Chloroflexota; class Anaerolineae; order Promineifilales; family Promineifilaceae; genus JAGVTM01. The sequence goes on from CAZDSN010000632.1 coordinate 2,568, forward strand.
GCAAAACCCAAACACGGCTGCTCCGCCCGCAACGACAACAACCCGCACAACTTCAACGACAACAACGGTTTTCGGGTGGTGGTGTCCACACTTCTCTGGACTGGTTTGTCCCTACCAGAAATGCCCGGCGGGTACGCCTTCCGGGCCGAGGCGAGAAATGGCGGGGTTTTGTCCTGGCCGCGCTCCTGGCTGTTGCCGGGGGCCGGGTAAATAACAACGGGCCGCGTCTCCCCGGTTCGTCCCTGAGGCGCGGCCGCTTTTTTTCTGGCGGGCCGCCGCCAGAGTCGCCCACAGCGTATGTTTGACACCCTCTCCAGTTGGCATAATCTGCTGCACGCTTACCAGCAAGCCAGCCGCCGCAAACGGGGGCGGGGCAACGTAGC
>CAZDSN010000633.1:0-2943 GCA_964507675.1 uncultured Ardenticatenaceae bacterium
GGCGCAAATACGATGAGCTCCTTCGAAAATAGTGGTCAGTGAACGGTGGTCAGTGGTCAGAAAATTTGTGGCATTCGTGGAATTCGTGTCAAAAAGTTTTCATTTCTCGTGATGCGCCCCGCGCATGGGGAACTTCTTCGAAAACCGAACGCTGATTCACGCGGATGAAGGCCGTGTAAACATCAATCTGCGCAAATCTGCGAAATCCTGATTATTTTCATTTCTTCGGCAGGCTCATACTACTACCCAAATCCGCGAAATCTGTGACCAACTTCATCCCTTGCGGTATGCCGCGACTGCCATGAACACACGATACTCGAACAAAGCCGCTCTGCGCGGTGAACCTGGCTACGTCTGGCGCTCAGGCCAGCAGCGCCGTCTGGGTATGATACAGCGGTGGGTTGATTTGAGCGGGCGAGTGCTGGACGATGGCTGCGGCCTGGGAACTTATTTGCGCGCCTTTGCTCCGTACAGCCAGGCGCGGTTTGGTCTGGAAGTAGAACATGAGCGCGCCGTCCAGGCGGCAGCCTTTGCCGATGGGGTGGTCCAGGCTGTTGGCGAATGGCTCCCTTTCCCCGACGCCGCCTTTGATTTTGTCTTCAGCAATGAAGTGATCGAACACGTACAAGATGATGCCCGTTATCTGGCGGAAATGGTGCGTGTGACCCGGCGTGGGGGGCGACTGCTGATATTCTGCCCCAATCGCTGGTACCCCGTGGAGCAGCATGGTATTTTTTGGCGCGGCGTGTATCATTTTGGCAACATCCCGCTGGTGAACTATTTACCCGACCCGCTGCGCCGCCGCCTGGCTCCCCACGTACGCGCCTACACGGCGCATGGCCTGCGCCGCCTGGTGCAGCCGCTGCCCGTGCGCATCATCCATCACAGCCGCATCTTTGGCGGTTATGATAACATTGAACATCGTTTCCCCCGCTGGGGGCATTGGTTAAAAACGACCTTATATGCCGCCGAGAAAACCCCCCTGCAATGGTTGGGCATTTCCCACCTGCTCGTGCTGGAAAAATTGGCCTGAAGTTGTCGCCAGTGGCAAATATATTGGACACGGCCATAAATTGGCATTTCGTGGACTGGTGAGAATGCAAGATTATGCCCGCGCTGAGTATAGCAACTGCGTACCACTCTGCTGTGCCAACATCCTACTGGCATCCTGGTAGCCAGGGATGTCTGCCCTATTTACCTGCGGGCTGGCGGACAAGGATGTCCGCCCCACGATCCGGCAGGTTTGGGCGCGTATGCGCCAAAACCTGCCCCCAAATGGGTGTCAGCCCCGCCGCAGGCGGGGCTGACACCCACCCGGGCATTCTTATTCATGAGTAGTACGTAAATAGCGAGACGTGAACGCATGACGGGTAAACTCCCTGTTGCTATTATCATTCCACACGCTGGCTGGCAAATACCGCCAGAAGTGGCTGGGCGGGTGGCGCTGACCGAAGCCCAAATTTTCAATGAAGCCGACGCCTACGCTGACCTGTTGTACGATTTTCGCGGGCAGGTGCGGCATTGGCTCTGCTTCCCCTGGGCGCGGGCCATTATTGACGTTAACCGCCCGCCAGAGATGGCTGCCAACCGGCCGGGCGATGGCATTGTCAAAGCCCGCACCAGCTATGGCGCGCCCGTTTACAAGCCAGGCCAGTCGCCTGATGCGGCTTTGACGCAGACGCTGGTAGAACGTTACTGGCAGCCCTGGCATGACCAACTGGCAACCATTGCCGCCGATCCCGCCGTGCAACTGGTGATTGACGCGCACACGATGGCGGCTTTGGGTCCCTCGCAGTATGACGACCCGGCGCAGCCGCGCCCGCGCCTGACCTTAGCCAACTGGGGCGGACCAGACGGCGGGCCAACGGAAGCGTTCCCCAACCCGACTGCGCCAGCGAAGCTGCTGCAAACGTGGGTGGGAAAATTGGGTCCGTTGCTGGTTGATTTGCCCGCACTTGCGCCTACCGGTCCGGCGGCGGCTCTGAATATGCCCTTTTACGGTGGCGCGGACCTGCGTTTGCATGGTGGGCAGCGCCAACCGTGGCTGATGCTGGAAATCAGCCGGGCGTTGTATGCCGGCTACCAGACAGGCGATACGCCCGCCACACCGCCGGATGTCGGGCGGATTGTGGAAATAAGAAGCCGCTTATGGCAAGGGTTTAACGAATTGATGCCGTTCTTCGTATGATGACGTACCGCACAAAGTTTCTCTTCTTTCTGTTTACCTTCCTGTTGTTGGGTACGGGCTGTTCGTTGGCGGCTCTGCCGGCAGGTCGCGCCTTGCCCACCGTCGTTCCTTCGGCGGTGCGTGTGTTGACATTGGATGACCTGCGTACACAGGCGGCGCTGCCTGTCAGCCTGAGTAATAATGGCGCGGTGGGGTTGACGTTGGACCCAGAAATTGTAAGCATGTTCAACGAAGTTTCTCGCCAGAACCTGATGGCTTATGTGCGCCAGTTGGAAAGCTTTGGCACGCGCAACACGTTCAGCCCGGTTGACCAACCCGGCTTTGGCATTGGCGCGGCGCGGGAGTGGATTTTTACGGAGATGACGCGCGTAGGCGGGGAACGGCTGCAAGTCAGCTACCAGGATTACCCGTTGAGCTTTGAAGGGCTGTCCAATACGCAGCGTAACGTGATTGGCGTGTTGCCAGGCGTGGGCGGGCATCCGGGCGTGATAGTGATGGTGGCCAACTACGACACGCGCGCCGAGGATTGGCTGGATGGCGAAACGTTATCCCCTGGCGCCGATGATAACGCTTCAGGGATAGCCGCCCTGTTGGAAGTGGCGCGGGTAATGAGCGCCTATCAATGGCAGCAAACGATCATATTTGTGGCGACCACGGCAGAGGAACAAGGTACGTATGGGTCGCGCAACTTCGTGCAAACGGCTTTATCCAACGGAATGCGCATGGATGCAGCCATCAACAACGACATGGTGGGG
>CAZDSN010000634.1:0-2936 GCA_964507675.1 uncultured Ardenticatenaceae bacterium
AGAGCGCCGTCGCCAACAATATTGCCGAATTGGGCAGCGGCGGCGGCGTATACAACGACGGCGGCGAGGTACACGCCGGCGAGACGACGTTTAACGACAATCTGGCTGGCTACGCTGGCGGCGGTCTGTTCAACAACGGCACGACCATCCTGGAGAGCAGCGCCCTCAATGCCAACGTCGCTTTGATCCAGGGCGGCGGCATTTCCCAGGCTGGCGGTTTGTTGGAACTGCGCAACAGCACCCTCTCCGGCAACCTGGGCGACACCGCCAACAGCGGCGACTCGGGAGCAGGCGTATATGCCTATGCCGGCATTCTCACCCTCAACAACAGCACGCTGACGCAAAACACAGGCGTCAGCGCCGGCGCGGGCATTTACAACGAAACGGCTGCCGTCACCGTTAGCAACAGCATCATTGCCGGCAACAGTTCCAACCAGGACTGCGCCGGCTCCCTGATCACCGCCGGGCACAACCTGACCAGCAGCGCAAGCTGCCCTTTCGACGCGGAAAGCGACATCCTGGTCAGCAGCGGCGTCGTCTTTACCCAGGTGTTGTCTGACACCCTGAATGACAACGGCGGCAGCACGCAAACCCACGCGCTGCTGCCCTACAGCCCAGCCATTAACGCCGGCGGCAGCGATAGCTGCGAAGCCAGCGACCAGCGCGGCGTCCCCCGCCCGCAAAGCTTCACCTGCGACATGGGCGCTTATGAGGCAGAAAGCAGCGCCGACCTGATTCTGGGCTACGCGCCGCTGCCGCCCTACGCGCCTGCCGGCACGCCCCTGACCTATACGCTGATCATCACCAACGCCGGGCCCCTGCCGGCAGCCAACCTCATCCTCACCGATACCCTCTCCCCTGATGTCAGCTTTGTCTCCGCAGACGCCGAACTGGGCGCGTGCGGACAGGCAGGCGTCATCGTCACCTGCACGCTGCCCCTTTTGCCCGCCAACGCCGCCGCCAGCGTGGAAATCGTGGTTATGCCGCCCGATGGCCCGCGCCAGATTGACAACACGGCGGTGGTCATGGCGGACACAGCCGACGCTTACCTGCCCGACAACCATGCCGGCAGCAGCCGCCAGGTCTGCTACTGCACCGACCTGACGCTGACGCAAACGGTCACCCCCACCGCCCCCCTGCATGGCGAGATCATTACGTTTACGGTCACCGTCGTTAACACCACCACCAACGAGCTTGCCTCTCGCATTTTCCTCACGGACACCTTCCCCGCCAGCGCCGTTCTGGTCACCTTCACCACCAGCCTGGGCGCATGCGAATTCCTGGGCAACCGCATCGCTTGCAGCCTGGGGACGCTGCTGCCGGCAGAATCGGCGCAGGTAGCCGTCGCCGTCTTTGCCAACGAAACCACGGTGTTAGAAAACCTGGTGGAAGTCGCCAGTTACGAATTTGAGTACACGCCAGAGGACAACGTTAGTATGGCTGCCGTGACAGTCGTGCCTGTGGCAGACCTGGGCATAACCAAACACATCAATCCGGGACTGGTCATCGTCAATGAACCCTACACCTACACCCTGGTGTTGGCGAACAATGGGCCAGACGTAGGTCGCCCGGTGCGCATGGTAGCCGTGCTGCCGGATAGCTTTGACTACGTGCCGCCCTTTACCAAAGAGGCGCGGCTGCATTTTCACCTGGACGACCCGCCAGGCAGCGTCCAATTCCAGGACTATTCCGCTTACGGCAGCCACCTGACGTGCAGCGGCAGCAACTGCCCACAGGCAGGCGTGGGCGGGCGGTTTGGGGCAGCCTTGCAGTTTGACGGCAGCAACGACTATCTGCTGGGTCCTACCGGAGAGGGACTGAATCCGGGCGAAGCCTTTACCTTTGCCGCCTGGGTTTACTCGCCCAACACCAGCAGTGATCGCCGCGTAGGCGGCAAAGCAAGCGGGGACAACACCGGCTACCTGATGGGGCACAAGAGCGGGAAGCTGTTTGCCGAAGTGTGGGACACCGCCGGCGCTTATTACGTTATCCAACAGGGCAACATCCCCAACAACACCTGGACGCACATTGCCATGACCTGGCAAACCAATGGGGATTTTGTGGCTTATCTTAATGGCGTTGAAGTGGGTCGCATCCCCACGGGGCCGTTCATGGTCGCCAGCAATGCCGTCCCGTTCCAGTTGGGGCGCGCCCCCTGGGGCAGCTTCTACTGGAGCGGCAAGCTGGATGAAGCGCTGTTTTTCCGCCGCGCCCTCTCCGCCAACGAAATAAACGATCTGGCGTTGGGTCTGTACGCCGCCGAATGTAACCTGGGCAACGGCAACCGCGTTAGCTGCGAGTTGGCGGCTCTTTCCCCAAATGAATCCGTCCTGACGAACATCACAGCCGTGCCCAGCCAGGAAGGCTGGTTCAACTACCGCGCGGACGTCGCCGCGCCCACGGCTGACGATGACGTATTGAATAACACCACGTATCTGCGCACGCGCGTGGTGACGTCCACGCTGATCACGCTGACGATGCAAGTGCGCTATGCCATGCAGGATGGTTCCAGCGGACGCAACTGGGTCTGGCTGCTGACGGATGGCACGTTTGTGGACGACGATGCCGGCACCGGTACCTGGGAAAGCCTGGTACAGCCCAAACGCCTGCAGTTGCTCTACGAACCCGGCTACGCCTGCGGCGCGTTGATGACGGGCGAAGTCTTCGCCGACAAACCCTTGCCCCACGTGCAGGGCGTGCGCCAGTGCCAGGATGGCACCGGGCTGACCGGCGCCTGGCGCGGCGATTTCGTGCCGCCGGATGATGGCGATGCCGTGTCAAACGGCGAAAGTACAGCGATTTTCCCAAATCGCTAACGTAGCGGGAAAAACGCTGTCGTTGTCTTATGAGAACCGTCCAAAAATAAGTTCGCGGAGTAGAGGTTTTAGCCGGCAACGTTACCGGCTGAAGCCTCCACTCCGCAGCGGGAAGTGATT
>CAZDSN010000635.1:0-2935 GCA_964507675.1 uncultured Ardenticatenaceae bacterium
CATCCCCGATGCGGTGCGGGGATATATGCTGGCGGCGGAGCAAATGCCGGCAATCTCCGGCCAGGCGTTCAACTTCGGCATCAACAACCCGTTGTCAGTGCAAGCCATCGTTGAGATCATCATCCGTCTCTCTCCCCATCCGCACTTGCAGCCCGTTATCCGCAATGAAGCCAGCAACGAAATCCAGGACCAATACCTGGATTCGACCAAAGCCCGCCAGATACTAGGCTGGGAGACAGCCTACGCCATTGAAGCGGGGTTAGCCGAAACCATCGCCTGGTATCAAGATTTTCTACACAGCAGCGCCTCATCGCGCCGGTAGTTCCATGAAGATTTTGGTCACAGGGGCCACGGGTTTTGTCGGGCAGCACCTGGTCCCCAAATTATTAGCGCAGAACCATGAAGTTGCCATCTTACTGCGAGACGGCTACGCTGCCGGCCAACTGCTGCCGCCGCGCCTGCGCCCGCTGCGCCCCAACCTTCAAGCTGTCTACGCCGACTTGCGTAACTTCACCCTGACCGTGCGCGCTGTGCAAGAAGCGCAGCCGCAGGCAGTGGTGCACCTGGCCGCTGCCGGCCCTAATGACCCGTTTCTAGCGGTAGAAGTAGCGCTGCGCCATAACGTCAACGGCGTCATCAACTTGCTGCGCGCCTGTTTTGAGAAAAGTGGCGGCGTCGAGCGGGTTATTGTGGCCCGCACGCCCGGCGAAAAGAGCAGCATGAATGTGTATGCCGCCAGCAAGGCGGCTGCCTGGAGCTTTTGCCAGATGTACGCCCACACCCGCGGCTGGCCCATCCAGGGGGCCATGATTTTCCAGGCTTTTGGGCCTGGCCAGCCAGAATCCGCCTTGATTCCGGCGGCGCTGGCAGCAGCGCGAGCCGGGGACGATTTTCCCATGACAAGCGGCGAACAGCGCAAAGATTGGATTTATGTCACAGATGTGGCCGCCGGGTTGGCGCGGCTGGCAGGGGGGGGTCTGGATGCCGGCATCACGGTTGATCTAGGCACAGGTCACGGCACACGCACGCGAGATGTCGTGCAACAGCTATATGATCTGGTAGGGCGCGGCGGGCGCCCCCGCCCGGGGATGCTGCCTGACCGGCCCGGTGAAGACATTACCCAGGTTGCGGACAGTCAGCGCACGCAGGCCTTGCTGGCCTGGCAGCCTGTTTACACACTGAGCCAGGGGTTAAGCCAGTTTTTAACAGAAACAGGGTAGAATAAGGAAGATCACTTTAGAGACCCTGATAACGAGTTGTTTATGACCAAATATCTTCCGGCCCGCGGAAAAACAATCTACCCCACCCTACGTACACGCATCCTGGTGCCATATTTCCTGTTAGCATTGGCCGTTGCCGCTTTAATCACCTATGGTATTTCCAGTTATATGCAGGAGATACTGCAAAACAATCGGCAACACGAACTGCAAAATAGAGGGGAGATGGTGCGTCTCCTGTTGACTTCTGAGCAGCAGTGGCAGCAGTTAGCCTGGTATGAAACAACCACAGCGGTCCAGCCCCCCACAGCCGGCAACCTCACCTCTCTGTCCGTACTGGCCCAGCAGTTGGCCGCCGCCGCCGGCGCCCACATCACTTTCTACAACAGTCAAGGGGATATTCTGGCAACCACCCACACAACCAGCGCGAACGCCTCCCTGGCTCTATCCCCCGCCACCGCCAGCCAGATCAGCAGCGCCGCCAATGGGCAGCAGCGCTTCCTGGAACTTCTCCCTCAAAACTACGACCAGATTCTGCTCTCTTTGGAACACCTGCTGGGGCAACCTTCGAGACAACCTCTGGAACAGCCCGGCAGCGATCTGGCGCTGGTGGGCGTCAGTCTGCCGCAGCAGCCCTTCACGAACCAGATCAACAACGCCCGCCGCCTGATGTTGGCGACGCTGCTTCTGACGATTGCCGCCTCGCTCGTCATCGGCTACGTCTCGGCTATCCGCATTGGCCGTCCTATCAAGGCGTTGATGGAGGCTTCCCAACAGGTAGCTGCAGGCAACCTGGAAGTGCAGCTTAACCATCCCTCACCAGATGAGATTGGCCAGCTCACCCATAGCTTTAACAACATGGTGTCGCAGTTGCGCCAGCGCCGTTATCTGGAAGACTTGTTTGGACGATATGTCGGCGACAATATCGCCCAACGTATTCTGAACGGCGAGGCGGAGTTGGGCGGCCAGCGGGTATGGGCCACAGCCCTTTTTGCCGACATCCGCGATTTCACCGCCTTCACCCAAAAAGTAGACTTGAACGCTTTGTTGGACGAGTTAAACGAATATTACACCACCATGCAGCGCGTCATTGACGCGCATGGGGGAGTAGTTAACAAATTTGGCGGCGACTCCATGCTGGCCCTGTTTGGCGTGCCCATTCCCAGCCAGAATCACGCGCAGCAGGCTATTGACGCCACCATGGCCATGATGGAAGAGTTGTCGGAACTCAACAACCAGCGGCTGGCGCGTGGCGTGGCCCCTATCCGTATTGGCATTGGCGTCAATACAGGCGAAATGATCGTGGGCAATCTGGGATCGGAAAAGCGGCGCGAATACACCGTCCTGGGCGACAGCGTCAACCTGGCGAAACGCTTCAGCGACCTGAACAAGGAAACGCCTTTTGACACGGTCTTCATGGGAGAAACCACCCTGTCTCACCTGGAAACCGTGGCCGTGCTGCAAATTGATGATTTAGGTCTGGTCAGAGTAAAGGGCAAAGTGGAACCCGTCCGCGTGTATTCTGTCATGCGTCCTGTCCGCCTGCTGCAAGGCGCGAATGCTGCCCCCAACATAACCGACCGGGCCAGGCAGTCAGGCAGCGTATTCGGCTTCAGTAGTTTCACCCTCCTTTGAATCTGTGGCTGAATCGCTGCCAGGGGCGGGGTCATAGAGGGCGAAAAGCCCCCTTCCCCCGAGGGGGAAGGGGGTTGGGGGAT
>CAZDSN010000636.1:0-2932 GCA_964507675.1 uncultured Ardenticatenaceae bacterium
TAAGTATTGCGCCGTCATCAATAACCTTATGCGAACTTTTGGGGCGCAATACTAGCTGTATCGTTACTGCGGATATTCATAAATGCGTACACCAGATTTGTCGTAAACCAGTCTGCCAGGCGGTTGATTTGTGCCCGAGCCCAATCCCTGCTCAAAGCTCCCCTGGACAATATAGGTGATCCCCCATTCGTCAAGAAAGGCTTCGCGCCAGGCGCTTGAAGTAGAAACATCCCAGAATTGCTCAATCTGCGCTAATTTTCCATTAAAGTCTGGCGTCCAGAAGAATTGACCCAGGAAAACGGGCGTATCGGCCAAGGCAGGCAGGAGATTGCCCAGCGGGTAATAAGCCAGAATTAGATCTTGAGCTGGGTCTGTATTCACGGCAAGCCATTGGGCCGCTTCCACATCGGCAGTGGGCAGGTAGTTGGGAAATCCTTTGTTCAGGCTCAGCGTTTGCCAAAAGAAAAGCCAGCTCAGCAGGGTGGAAGGGACAACCAGCCAGATAATCATGCGGCGCAAAGAACCTGGGTGTAGGGTGGGTGATTTTTGTATGAGCCAGGGGAAAACGGCCGTTTCCCAGCCATAAGCCGCTAATGTGGCTACCGGTACTATCAGGCCGAGAGTAAATCGCCCCCGGTATAAAACCACCGGCATATAGAGCGCCAGTAAATTGCTAATGAGCCATATAATAACCAGCGGTTCTTGCCCATCGCGCAGCCAATGTCGTAGCCCGATAAACGCCAGCAGCGCCAGCAGCCCAAGCCCCAACAGCAGGCCCAACGGCAGCGGCGGGGCGATGACGTGGGTCTGGTTGGCGTACGTAGCCCACTGTGGATCGCGGGTGGCTACAACAAAATAGTAGTAGACAAACGGCAGCAGGGGCAGAAAGGGAATGCCTAACATTAACAGGGTGCGCCAGGGCAGGCGTCGCTGCTGGTAGATGAGGCGCAGCGAATAAAGGATGACCACCAGAGCTATTACCAAAATGTGGTAGACATAGGTGATGGCTAACAGTGTCGTTATTATCGTGCCCAATCCAGCCCACTGCCAGGGCGCATGAGGCTGGCCGATGCGCTGCAGGCAAATAAACAGTAAAACCAGCAAGCCTAATCCGCCAACGTAATGGGGCGCATTATGGCTGATCAGCGAGAAAGTCAATTCTGGTAAGGCCAGATCAGGGAAGTAGCGCAGCACCTCTGGAGTCCGAGCCATTGGCGGGTACAACAGCCATCCCAGGCCGCTGCCAAAGACGATAAACAGCCAGCCCGTTCGCTGCATGGTGCGGGAGCGGGGCAGCATGAGCCTGACCCAAAACAAGAGGCATACCAGGGTGAAGCCCAGAGCCGCCAGCCGGGCCAGATGAAACCAGTGCAGGGCGGAGCCGCCTACCCATCGGCTGACGTGACCCAGCAGCAAATAAGGGAACAGCATGAAGCGAGGTTCCCACGGTTCAGGCGAAAAGGTGAAGTGAAAGAGGAAACGGCCGTTTTCACCTTGCCGTATTGCGCTTAAATAGGTGCTCAGGTCGTCCTGGTTTACCAACGCACCGGAAAAAATCTTGCCAGCGGGCGCGCTAAGCCAACCGTAAAGGTAAGGAGCCAAAGCAATTAGCAGAGCGACCAGCATCCACGGAGCCAGCTCTTTGAAAGATAGTCGATTCGTTTCACCTGCTTGATCCATGGGCTTGTATCAATCAATGCGGTTGAGCAATGGTTCGCCTTGCTGTTTTTCTGCCTTCAACCAGCCAAAAAGTTCAGATTTGTTCATGAATATTCCTTTTGTATGCCTCGCCAAAATCGGGGAATTGACATAACTACCGTCCTCAGCCCCAGAAACGAGAAGGGAAACAACACCGTGAGGTACCGATTGGCGTCAAAACGGATGAGCGTGGCCATCTCCGTCATGTTGTTTGGACAGGTAATGGGCAGCCCACCAATGATCTTTGTGCCTTCACCAACACAGGTGTACATGATGGGCACCCGTACGAGAACCAATGCCAGCAGCGCCAGCGAACCAATGCCCAGGATTTTGGAATGGCGCTGCCTATCCAGAAAAAGGCCGAGGAGCCCGAGTGAGGCAAGTGGGGACCAAACTAAAATTCCTGACTGTGGGTCAAAGAGGTGGGCATACATGTACCCCCAATCAAACGCAATCAGGTTCACATCGCCTGAGAGGATTCCCATATGGAACGGATTATCGAACTGGGAGAAGTTGTACAGAAGGAGAATGACAACGGCCGTTCCCCCACCCAACAGGTAGTTCCTGACAAAAGTAAAATCCCGAATCACCACCAGCGCAACCAATAGGGTTAGGGCGATAACGGCCGTTTCCAGCCGGGTAAGTACCAATAGCCCCATAAACAGGCCGGCCCAAAGCTGCGGGTGGGCCTGTTTATCCAGGGAGCCCTGCACAAAAAAGGTGCCAAATAAACTGCTCAGGCCAAAGGCGGTAAGCGTGGCGTAGGCAGGTGTGTTCACGATGTTGTGCATAAAAACGCTTGAGGTAAATACCGTCAAGGGCACAAGGCTTGCGCCCAGGAAGGATTTCTTTTCCAGGGCCAGCGCTTTCACCGCAAAAATCAAACCGGTAAAGAAAAATGCATAGCTCGTAAATAACATGGCCGCAATAATCGGCCACTCAAACCAGCTGTCTTGCGATTCGATATAGAAATTCTTGAAGAAAATGTCCCGGAATAGAAGCGGCGCGTCAGGCAGAAGCATCCTTTCCGTTGGGGCTTGCGGCCCCTCTGGGCGGGCAGAAAGGGCAGCGATGGTTTCCTCCGGCACAAACGGTTCAACTGTGGCCGAAATCATGTAATAGGGGATGAGTGCCAGGAGCGGATAACCTGGCGACCGCTGCTCCACAAAGTGCAGATTTCTGACGATGGGATTGCCATCGTCTTGGCTCAGCCTTTGCACAATGGCGTAATAAT
>CAZDSN010000637.1:0-2923 GCA_964507675.1 uncultured Ardenticatenaceae bacterium
GGCAAAAGGGGACGATATTGAAGAACGTCTGGTTGATTTTGCAGTACGAATTATTCATGTTTCGGAGGCATTATCTGGCAAATCAGCCGGGAAATACATTCGGGGACAACTATTGCGGTGTGGCACTCCCCAGCGCCCAACTATGCCGAGGCGCGCGGCGCGGAAAGTAGCAAGGACTTTGTGCATAAACTTAAGGTAGTACTGAAGGAACTCAATGAGACGCGCGTCTGGCTGAAAATGGTCATCCGTGCAGAGATGCTGTCGGGAAAGCGACTCGACGACCTGTTGGATGAATGTGATCAGCTTTGTCGTATCATCAGCGCCAGCATCCAGACTGCCAGGCAAGCGGGTCCCGATTAGTCAATCACGAATTCATCCATTCACCCATTAATTATTGCTCATGACTGATTTGACAATAATGCAATTGCAAGCGATTGCGGCGGAGGGGGACACCCTGCTGTGGGGAAATGCCGGCACAGGCAAAACCACCGCTCTGCAGCACCGTCTGCTGCGCCTGCTGCAATCCGGGGTCTCCGCTTACAACATCCTCGTGCTCGTCTCTGAATATGGCCATGAGCAGCCCTTCCTGGAATTGATCCAGGAATCCAACCTCGGCCCGTACGCCCAGCTCAATATCACCACCTACAACAGTCTGGCGCGAGAAATGGTCGTCCTATTCTGGCCGTTGGTGGCCCGAGCCGCCGGTTTCACCCATCCCCACAGGCCGCCCACCTTCCTGGAATACGACATGGCCCAACTGCTGATATGGCGCATCCTGACGCCCATGCAAACGGAAGGGGCCTTTGCCGACCTGCGCCTACGCCCGCAGCGCATCGTCAGCCAGCTTATTGACATTCTCAACCGCGCCGCCTTCAATGGTCTGACGCTGGACGAAGCGGTGGCGCGGCAGGCGCGGGTGTGGCAGCACGAACCCGACCAACTCAAACTACTGGCGGACGCCGCCGAGGCCGCCCGCCGCTTTCGCCAGTTTTGCCTGGAACACAGCCTGTTGGATTTCTCCCTCACCATTCAGGTGTTTGATACGCATCTGGTGCAAGCCCCTCACTTTCGCCACTACTTTAGCGAACGATACCAGCACGTGATCGTGGACAATCTGGAAGAGCATACCTTCGCCGCCCAAAACTTTGTGGCCGACCTCATGGGCCAGATTGCGTCTGTGGTCATGGCTTATGACGACGGCGGCGGGTATCGCCGCTTTCTGTCGGCAGACCCCATGGGCGCGCGCCAACTGGCAAGCCGCTGCCAGCAGCAGTTTAATTTTCCGGCCGAGGAAAGCCACACGGCTAACCCCAGTATGTCCCATCTGGCGCAGTACGTCGCCAATTACCTGCTCATCCAGCGCGGCGGGGCCACGGAGCGGGCAGCGCAAACGATTTTAGGCACGATCAAGGCGCGCTATCGCCGCGAAATGTTAATGGCGCTGCCGCCCGTGCTGCACCGCCTGATGCAAGAACTGGACGTACCGCCCGCGCAGATTGCCATCATTGCCCCTTACCTGGATGGGGCGCTGCAATATACGTTGCGGGAGGAGTTGAAACGTGCCGGCATTCCCTACCGTCTGCTGCGCCGCCGCTCCAGCCCCCGCGAGGAGCCGCGCGTGCGCGCCTGGCTGACCTGGCTGGCGCTGGCGCATCCCATCTGGACAGCCTCCCCTGACTGGGCGCTGCGCCCCTCGGCTTTTGACGTGGCCGAAGCCCTCACGCTGAGCATTGCCGGGCTGGACCCCATTCGCGCCAGCCTGGCGGTGAAATACCTATACGACACGTCAGCAGGCGTACTGCTGCCTATCTCGCAGTTGACAGCCGACCTGATTGACCGTATTGGGCCCGATATGGTGGCCTTAATCGAACGGCTGCGGTTGTGGCTGGCTCAATATGGCAACGGGGCGCTGCCGTTGGACAGCTTCCTTTACCAGTTATTTAATGACTTGCTGTGCCGGCCTGACTTCCAGCCGGAACCGGATTTGCCAGGGGCCGCCATATGCGACTGGCTGGTGCGCACAGCCAGCCGTTTGCGGGAATCGGCGGCGGCGATTGGTTTGTCCAGTGCGGCGGAACAGGGGGAGGCGTTTATTGCCGGCATTCATCAAGGCCTGGTCACCGCCAATCCCCCCGACCTGGGCGACCCGCCCGACCCTGATGGCGTCGTAGTCGCCACGACTTATGGTTACCTGCTCTCCGGCATTAGCAGCCAGGTGCAAGTGTGGCTGGAGTGCAACATCATGGGTTGGTGGCAAACGCCCTACCAACCCTTAAGCAACGCCTTCGTCATGGTGCAGAGCCGCCCCGACGAACAGTTATGGACCGCCCAGGAAGAGATCGAAATACGCAACGAACTGCTCAACAGCATTGTCCACGGCCTGACCAGCCGCTGCACCACGGGCATCTTGCTCACCTACAGCGACCTGGATCGCCGCGGTCAGCGGCAGGTGGGCCAGTTATGGCGCGCCGTGCAGCCGATTCAAGACGGCAACGGCTGGCTGGGAGAGACAGAACGGCTACCAACCGTCTGAAATCCTTACCGCTTCACCTCTTCATCTAGACGCGCCCGGAAAGCGAGAAAATCGTCTGTATCAAACAACGCGGCGTGGATACGCAGCAGCGCTTCATATGGTACACCCCTCTCCAGCATCAGGGCAATATCCCGATACTCTGAGGCGGGCGGATTAAAACGTCGAATGAGGCCATCCAAGACAGCCTGCCGCAAACCTTCTTCTCGACCTTCTTCTCGACCTTCTTCCAGACCTTCCTCTCGACCAACTTTTTGTCCTTGCTCCCAACCGATGCGCCGCATTTTGCGCAAATAAGGCGTGTCCAACAATTCGTCGCTTTGTTCCAACAATTGCTCTAGGTGCATTCAGAATATAAAACACCCAATTTGAGTTACAATAAGAGCCATGAAA
>CAZDSN010000638.1:0-2922 GCA_964507675.1 uncultured Ardenticatenaceae bacterium
CCAATGGCTTTGCCTGGTTTTACGTCTGGTCGCCAGCAGGTGGGACGTGGACAACGTGCGTGGAAGACGTTGCCCACCCCGATTACCTGTATGACCCGGATCAGAACAACGAAACCTGCGACGACTTGCTCTATCCTTAGGGTTCGTTCGCCAACAACTTTTGACTTTGGAGATTGGTTCAATCTTGAAGATTGAACCAATCTTGCTGAGTTATAGACACGCAAACCCTTAATCTTGTTGGTATACAGCAGTTCAACTTCTGCCAGAAGTTGAACTGCTGCCATCCGTTAATCTATCAGTTCTTCCAGGCCTAACTCTACACCTGGGCGAATTTCCTTGTCGTACGTGTTGAACTGGCGGGCGACGTACATGCCTGCTTTTTCGTAAAGACGGGTCGCTCCGGTCAGGCTGCTGGCGTCAACGCCCAACCCGACCCGTTGCTTGCCCCGCTGGTACATTTCGACGAAGCTGTGCTGTAAGAGCGCCAGCCCTAACCCCTGGCGACGCCAGGGACGGCGCACGCCCAGTTGACCTACCCAGCCCAGGTTTTCATCTTCGGGCAGGCGGGGGGAACAGAGGCTGATGCCGGCAATTTCTTCCCCATCCATGGCCAGGAACCACAACGTGGGATCGAAATCCTTATCCGTTTCCATCATGTGCTGCCACCGCTGCAAGACTTGTGTTTCCGATTCAGGCACGTGCCCCCAGTGGTCGCTGAAGGATTCGTCCAGCGCCCGGAAAATAGCGCTCAAATCCGGCCGGTCAACCAGCGTGCGCACGACAATGTGCGGCGGGAACTGTGCCGGCATTGGCGGCTGGTCCAAATCAATTTGCATCCGATAGAAATGGCGCACGATGGTCATGCCCCGGTTCTCAAATAACGCTGCGGATGGCCGGTATGAGCTGACGCAACCACAGCGCACACTGATCCGCGCCGTGGACGGAACGCGCGGGAATACGCGCCGGGCGTGCGCTTCGGCCCAATCCATCAGGTAAGAGCCGACGCCCATTCCCTCATAGTCCGGGTGCACCCGGCCCCACAGCCAGGGGTGTACAGGGGTTTGGGCAATGTCCCATACCTCGATATAACCCGCAATTTGTCCCGTTGGCGACACCACCACCTGTGAACTGTTTTCCAGGTCAAAGCCCGGCGTTTGCCATTCGACGTAGGTTTCTTCCAGCTCGAATTCTTTGTGACCGATCTGGGCTACGGCGCTGGCGTTGAGCAAATCGGTCACCGGGCCAGCGTCGGCCATGGTGGCTGGCCGGGCGGTGAAACCGGCAGGAAGCGTTGTGATAATTTCTGGTGCTTTAACCATCAAGTCAGTCATGGTTTATCTCTCCTTGATTATGCTGGATATGGGCGTTGATGCCCAGGTGGGTCAGCTCGGCGAGCAGATCGGTTGCCGGCGTAAAATGGATGGCAAACAGACCCGCCGCCTGCGCTCCGGCCACATTGGCGGCCATGTCGTCAATGAAGACGGATTCCTGAGGAGCGCGGCCCAATCGTGTCAGGGCCAGGGTGAAGATGCCGGCATCCGGCTTCATAATCCCTTCCTCGGCTGACACTACGATGTCGTCAAAGGCATCGGCAATCGGGTATTTCGTGTGCAAGATGTGCCGCAGTCCATCCATCGCGTTGCTGATAATGCCTGTCTGGTAATGTGGTCGCAGTTGGCGAATCGTCTGCACCAGTTGCGTGTCCAGGCGGTCGCCGCCCCAAAAGTCGCGCCGGAATTGGGCCAATGCTGGCGCAGACAGCCCTAATTCATCACCAACCCATTGCCAATGCGCTTCTTCCGCAATTTCGCCCCGCTGCGCCATGCGGCCACGCTCGCTGTTGAAGACGAGTATTTCCGCATCGCCCGGGTTCAGCCCTAATCGCTCTTCCCAGCGCTGCCGCGGACTTGGATCAAAAGTGCGCAACAATACGCCGCCGACGTCAAAAATAATGGCTTTAATCATTAGCCTCCTCCGAAAAGATGTAGACTACCAGTTTGCGCTACCAATTTAATTCCTTGCGGTGTGCCTCTGCTCGTGAAAGCGCCACAAAACTTGCCTGGTCGTTCAGCCGCTTTGCGTCACTCCGCTAACCGGCAAACAAAAAGGACGTAAGCGATCCGCCCACGTCCTTTTTGTCGCTGGCGTCCTCAGGGAGCCAGGCAAATAAAAAGGCCGCAGGCAAGTGATGCGCTGCGGCCTGAAAGTTGTCTCTTGAAGGTATGTCAACTAACAGACTGCAAACGCACGCCCAGAACCGGCATCTCCGCCGCCGTATTCATTGTTGCTGATGATTACTTGCTCAACCAACATTATCATGGGTGTGCGTCTCCAACACCATAACAATAGCCGCTCACACGAGCGCCACGAAAATGTAACACAGGTGTTGGGATGTGTCAAGCTTCATTAAGGCCGCCTAACTGCTGTAAGCGGGCCAGCCGCTCTGGTTCATTGGCCACCAGCCACGGGTCCTGGGCCATCAGTTCATAAGCCAGAGCAAAGCAGCGGCGCGCTTCGTCTGGAGCGCGCTGCAAGATATGTAAACACTCGCCAATTTCTTCCAGCACATACATGCCTGGCTGGCTGCCGGCAGCTTCTTCCTCTGCCAGCAGCTCCTGCTGCAGGGCTAAGGCTGTTTCTACATCGCCCATGGAACGCAGGGTGCGCGCTACGCACCAGCGGGCAATCCGAATCCGGGTGACGTCCCCTTGCTGTTTGCGCCAGGCCAGAGCTTTTTCGAAGCAGGCCAGAGCCTCTTTATAGTTGCCCTGGTCGTGCCAGCTCCAGCCGATGTTGTTGTAGAGAGAGCCTATCCAATTGCGGGCGCGGGCGTCGCTGCTTTGCTCCGCCAGGGCTACTGCCCGCAGGTTCCACTCCATTTGCATCGTGGGCGGTTCGATGATGCCCATCATGTGGGCGGCG
>CAZDSN010000639.1:0-2917 GCA_964507675.1 uncultured Ardenticatenaceae bacterium
CATGCCTTTATACCCGCTTACTTTCACGCCGGTTCTAAAATCATACGTGTGGGGCGGACGCAGTCTGGCTGACCGTCTGGGACGCAGCCTGCCGGACGGGAACGTAGCCGAGAGTTGGGAAATTGCCGCGCACCGGGATGGGACGACGGTTGTCAGCAATGGCCCCTGGCAAGGCACCCCCCTGACCATGCTGCAAGCGCAGTTAGGTGTGGACCTGATAGGGCGGCGGGCGGCCTGGGCGCAGCGGCGGGGCAAATTTCCGCTGTTGGTTAAACTGCTGGATGCAGCAGCGCCCTTGTCTGTGCAAGTCCATCCTCCCGACGCTTACGCCCTGGAGCATGAAGGCAACGAATTAGGCAAGAGTGAAATGTGGGTGGTGCTGCACGCTGCCCCTGGCGCCGGCATTATTTTGGGCGTTGCTGCCGGCACAACCGCCGCTGCCTTCCGCCAGGCGCTGGATCGGGGCGATCCGGAACCTCATCTCCATCACCTGCCTGTACAGGCGGGGGATGTGGTATGCGTGCCTGCCGGCACGCTGCACGCCATTCTGGGGGGCGTGATCCTTGTTGAGATTCAGCAAAATTCCAACACCACTTACCGCGTTTTTGATTGGAATCGTGAGGATGCACATGGCCGCCCCCGCGAATTGCACGTGGATAAGGCAATGGAAGTGATTGACTTTGGGCAGGTGGAACCCTGCTTGTGCCTCCCGCAGCCGGCCTGGGACCAGAGCGGCATACGCGCCTTTACCCTGTGCCAGAATGCGTATTTTGTGACAGAGCGGGTAGAGATGGCGGCGCACACCCAATACAGCGGCCACACAAACGGCGATACCCTGGAAATCTGGGGCGTCCTCAGGGGGGGTGCCGTCTGCCGTGGCGGTGGGGAAGTGGTACAGATGCCGGCAGTGCAGTTTGTGCTGCTGCCGGCTGCGCCTGGCTCCTTCACCATCTCCAGCCCGACGGAGACCGTCTTGCTGCGCACTTACTTGCCTCCGGTTTAGAGTACATCCTTGACAGAGAATACACCTCAACCCCCTCGTTCATATATTACCAAACGGCAGTTGGGTCTGGGTCTGGTGCTGCTGGGATTGGCAGCCATCTTAGTGCCCTTTGGGCGCGACTGGTTAGGGGGAAGTTATGCCGGCATTGGCCCGGCGCAGCGCCTTATCCTGATAGCTGGCGGCCTTGTTTTCCTGCTGGGGGTGAGCCTGATTCCTCTGGGAGATCGCCCGGCGTGACGGACAACGGCATAACCGGCCAGCCATCTGGTCGCCAGCTATCTGGCCCCGATCTGGGGCAGGCCACAGGTCTGGCGGCGCGCCTGGCACATGACGCCCCCCACCTGTTGATTGGGTTGGCTCTGCTGGTTTTTGCCGGCTACTTCCTCATCTACAGCCAATACGCCTTTGCCCTCTTTCGCTTCCCTTTTGACTATGACCAGGGGGAAGGGTACGAGTTGGTAGATACCATCCTGTTTAGCCAGGGGGAGTGGCCCTACCGCGACATTGACCAATACCCCTTTTACTCTTCCAACTACCCTCCTGTTTTCCACCTGGTCATTGTGCCCCTGGTGTGGCTGTTTGGCCCCCATTATTGGACCGGGCGGTTGGTCTCCTATGTGGGCACGCTTATCACGGCAGCGGCCATTGGTTACGCCGTGCAGCGGGCCGGCAGGCGTTGGTGGCTGTCGGCTTTGTGCGGTCTGGCATTCCTGGCTTCCAACTACGTCTACCAGGTAGGTCCCCTCTTCCGGCAGCACATGTTCATGGTTATGTGGGAGACGCTGGCTGTCGTGGCCCTGACCATTATTATGGAGCGCGAGGAACATACCGGTAAACGCAACAACCGCGGCTGGTTGGGGGTTATGATGCTATTGCTGCTGGCAGGCTACACGAAACAACTGGCTTATGCCACCGTCGTGGCTGTGTTTGCCTTTCTCGGTCTGCGCCAGTGGCGGCGAGCCGCGCTGTGGGCCGTCCCCTTTGGGCTGGTCGCCGGGTTGATCTTCCTGGGCATCAACATTGCCACAGACGGACACTGGCTGCTGAACACCATCACCGCCAATATCAACCCGTTTGTCCCCGGCCAGGCGCAGGGGTTGTTCCAGCAGTGGTTCAGCCTGCACCCCGTCCTCATTGTGGTGGCTACGCTGACAGCTATCTACCAGCTTTATTTTGACCGGCTGTCCCTGTTCAGCATCTGGTTTGTGGCGGCGGTGGTGAACAGCGTTACCGCAGGTAAATGGGGGGCTGGCCCTTCTTATTTCGCTACGGCCATCGTTGCCAGTTGCCTTCTCAGCGGCATTGGCTTTAGCCGGCTGCTAGATTGGAGCCGCCGCCGCCCGCGGCGCGCCTGGCAGACGGTAGCGCTGGCGCTGACGCCGCTGCTGTTTTTGCTGCAAGCGAGCCAGATGTTCCACATGCCCACGCATACGCCCGTGCAGCGGGCGATTGCTGCCGCCCTGGGGCAGCCAACCGAGACAGTAGCCTCGCCGCAAACGTCTTGTTCTGCGCCGCGCCCGCCCGAAGCCATTCCCTACGTGGATGCTATGGGATATACGCTCATTGGACGTCCTCCCACGGCGGCGGATAGAGATGCCGGCATTGCCATCACCCAACTTATTGCCCAGGGCGACACCCCCGCCTTCAGCGAAGAGGCGGGCTTCAACCTTTACCTGGGGCGCGACGTCATCACCAATCCCACCCAACTGCTCAACCTATACCATAACGGCTACACCGACCTGACCGCCATGCTGGAGATGCTGGATCGGCAGCAGTTCGATACCGTCGTCCTGCGCGCCCAATTCTACCCCCCACCCGTCCTGGACGTGATTGGGCAGCATTACGAGACCAGACATCTGGTGCAAATGAACGGATTCGTGTACTGTATTATGCAACCCAAGTGAAAGAGATTTT
>CAZDSN010000640.1:0-2916 GCA_964507675.1 uncultured Ardenticatenaceae bacterium
ATTTTGGGCGGATGTTCGGTCTTAACGTCGTCTTATATGGGCCCCTGTGGTTGTTCGGGCTGCTTATCGCGGCTGCGACGCTGGTTGCTTTTGGCACAGCCATCACTACCCAAGACACGATACCGCTGCGTGTTTTCGGCCCCCTGGCTGCTTGCCTGGTCCCTATCGCCTGCATTCTGGCGATCTATGCGCTGGTAGCCATGTTTGTCTATCCTTTTGCCCAGCGGGGCGTCATTATTACGAAGCTGGGCGTGCTGGATGGCATCCGCCACGGCTGGCGCGTGCTGGGGCGTCATCTGGGGGACATTATTTTATTGGCGTTGTTGTTTGCGGTACTGAGTTTCCTCGTCGGGCTGGTGGTTGCCCTGATTGCCCTGCCCATCGGCATCGTCGTGCTGCTGCCTACCATGATGGACATCATTCGCTCTGGCAGCGTCGAAGCGAATCAGATTGTGCTTGGCTTCGTAGCCGTCCTGGGGTTGGGTATACTCAGCGCGGCGATCAGGTCGGTCTTGCGCGCTTTTCAATCCACCACTTTTACCCTGGCTTATAACGAATTTATGGCCAAGGCGGCCGCGCCAGAACAACCTGTGGAAGAGGTCAACCCGCCGCAGGTCGGTTAACCTCTGAAAAGCGGATGAACTTCCCGGCCATCTTACCGCAAGCGTGGCGCTTTACCTGGCGACACAAATCGTTGTGGTGGCTGGGCTTGCTGGCGTCGCTGACGCAGGCTGCCGGCATTTTATTGCTACCCCGTTGGCTGCCTGCCGGCACTCTGCTGTCCGAGGCCGGGCTGCTGCAGCTATGGGAATCTATCACCGCCTCTGGCGCCCAATGGCTGCAACCAGGGCGGTTAGCGGCGGGTATAACTGTAACGCTGGCGGCGGCAGCCATCGTGTGGTTGGGGAATCTCCTGGCAGAAGGGGGCTTGATTGCCGCCGTCATGGGGGCGGCAGAGGGACAGACCGTGTCACTGCCACAGGCAGCAGCAGCGGGATGGCGGCAGTTAAAACAGTTCGCGCTGGTGGATACGTGGCTGTATCTACCAGCACTGGGTCTCACCCTCCTTATTCTGATAACGTTACTGCTATTGTTAGGGGGCTTAAGTTGGAGTTTGCAGGCAAACAGCGACCCAGGCGCTCTGATAGTCGTGCTGCTGGCGGGTTTGACTTGCGTGGCAGGATTGGGACTACTGCTCCTGCCAGTTTTGCTGTTGACGGGGGCTGCCCGCCAGCTAACGTTTCGGGCAGTGGTGGGGCATAATGTAGGGGCGCGGGCGGGTATGCGGTTAGTAGGGGGAGAATGCCGGCAAAACCCCGGCCAGACCTTGCTGACGGTAGCGATCTTCCTGGCGCTGCGCGCTCTGCTCAGCGGGGCAGTCCGCCTCTCCGCTCTTCCCTTCTGGCTGCTCAATCTGCTGCTGCGTCTGCCCCAGGCGGAGAATGCCGGCAGCTACCCGGCGACGTATTGGTTAGCAGACCTGCTGAGCCTGGGACTGACCGCCATCTTCGCCGTTTTCATCTCCACCGCCTGGACCCTGGCCTACCCCTCTCTCTACATGGCTCCAACTCTCTCGCCTGAGGCTTGTTAGCTGACCCCATATGCGTTGCTGCGTTCGGCAAAAATGGTAGCCTGGTTGAAAACTTGATCTCAGTTATTTTCTGAGAAGCCATCTCAAGTCACGACCAATCAATAACTCCTTCATTTCGGCATGATGCGAATTTTTCATGGCCACTAACTCCGTTACAAAACCGTGACGATCGGCCATTTGCCTGACGCCAGCAGCGTTATCATATGTCATTAGAAAATCGCCTTTAAGTTCTGCCGTCAGTGCAAACAGCTTTTCATGATCGATTTCGAAATACGTGTAAAGCCGTGTTCCTGCTTTCTTCCCATCAGCCGTGTAAGGCGGGTCAACAAAATAAACAGCATCAGAACCAGCAGAATTCTGTTCCAGCAGTTGCATCCCATCTCCATGAACAAACGTTAGCCGATCCCGAATCTTCCCTATGGCTAATATCCGTTTGCACAAGGTATCCGCATACCATCTGGACTTAATCCCTTTACCGTTTTCGCCGCTTTTTATTTTCCCTGCACCATGAGCCAGAATCCCCCCTCGATTGATACGGTTTCTCAGTATCGTTTGAAATGCTTTTTCTTCACATGACAGAGGTGTTTGCGCGAGGGTGTTCTCCACATTCTCATCTGTAAGATCGAAACTTACAATTCTATTGGCTAACCACTCATAATCTCCATGTATGATCGTTTCCCATACGGCAGCGACTTGCTCGTCTAATTCTACTAGAGTGACATGACCGGCCAATTGTTCAAAAGCTACGGACAAACCAACAATGGCTCCACCGGCAAATGGCTCAACAAATTCTGCCGGGCGTTTGGGCAAGGCAATTAACCACTGTCGCACAAAGGGCACGAACCAGGTCTTTCCACCAGGGTAGCGAAATGGACTTCGGTGAGGTACAGAAGCAACATTGATTATCTGACCTGTATCAAGACCGCCAAACAATGGTAATTGGAAATCTCTCACCACGCTCATATTCTCACTCCTCAAGAAAATCCGTTAAAGTAGGAGCATCCGGAGGATAGCCATTTTCGAGTTTTTCATCCAGCTTCTGCTGTAAATGCCCAATGAAACCTTCGACTGGACCAGCTTCCGCTGTCGTAATCGTTTCCAGGGCTGGCGTGAATGCGGTGTAAACCGTCTGATAATGTGTCAAATCATATCGGTTTGGGGCAGGATCAAACGAAAGATCATAAACTAACCAGGCAATATCGGCTTTGTCAGGGTCGGTTGCCGGTAGAACTGGAAGGCTGGAAAAGAAATGCCTGTCAACGACCACAGCGGATTTTTTGCCCCATTTGTTGAGAATACCGCCTTTGTATATCAACTGCGGCGCC
>CAZDSN010000641.1:0-2902 GCA_964507675.1 uncultured Ardenticatenaceae bacterium
GGCCGAGGGCGAGGGGCGCTGCGCGCCCCTCGCCCTCTATGACCCCGCCCCTGGCAGCGATTCAGCCACAGGCTAAGGGCCCCATCCACAAATTGGTTCCCGTTGAGGTGTCTCTTACTCCTAACTGAGATATATTTGTTTGGTGCATGTCACTGCACGCCAGGTTCTACTACAATCATGACGCTCATGACACAAGAAATCCAATGACACGAATTTTTCTCCGCGCCCTCTGCGTCTCCGCGTGAAATTTATTTGCGGAGGATGGGCGGGTTGCCAACCCTCCCTACGGAGAGACGTTGCCTAGCAACGTCTTTACGAAGGAGCGCCCGATGGACCCTTTAACTGCAAACTTCCTGTCCAACCTGGCCGCTGAACTAAGCGCCGTCCTCCTGCCGGCCCTCGGCCGCCGCGTGCAGGCTGCCCTGGCGGGCGACGACGCCACCCAGGCGCTAACCCGCAGTCTACATGCAGGTCTGGTAGCCCTGCTGGCCGGGGCCAGCGCCGCTTCGCCGGACCATGAAGCGCTGCTGGCGGATATTTTCCACGACTTCTTGCAGCAGCCGGATGTGGCAACTGAAATTGCGCGGCTGCTGCGGGGGCAGACGTGGGATCTGGACGAACTGGCGCTGCTTTTCGCCGATGCGGGCTACGACGCCGGCACCCTGCCGGGTCTCGACTTTACCCAGGGGATGGAGGCGTTTGCGGCGGCCTTTCTGACAGCCATCGCCGCCGAGCCGGCGCTGCAAAACACGCTGCAAACCCACCAACTGCTGGAGCAGACCCGCTTGCAGCAGGCGCTGCTGGCGCAAATGGAACAATTGGTGAAGTGGCTGCAGCAGGCGGGTCCGGTGCGCATTCAGGCGGGGAACATTGTAGCTGAAAACGCGGCGGGCGCGGCGCCGTCCAATTTTCCCTGGCCGGGCAGAGCTGCCGCAGACGATTCCGCGCGCACGGCTTACCTGACCTGGCTGATGACGGAACGGGCAAATTTGCCGCTACGGGCCATCAGCAGCGGCAAGACGGGAGGCCCAGAGCGCCCGCCCGAACTGGCAAAGGTGTACGTGGCTTTGAACACCACCGCCGCCAGCGCCGAAAAGGATATGGGCAGGCGTCTGGCAGAACAAAGTGAGCAGGCCAGACCCGTGTCAGCGCTGGCGGCGCTGGCGACGCGGCGGCGCATGGTGCTGCTGGGCGACCCTGGCAGCGGTAAGTCCACCTTTGTCAGCCATCTGGCTTACTGCCTGGCGGCCCACGCGCTGTATCCGGCGGGAGGCTGGCTGGGGCAACTGGCAGAATGGCCGGCAGACGCCGCCGGCTGCCTGCCCGTGCTTGTTATTTTGCGCGACTTTGCCCGCTGGCTGCCACAGCCGCTGCCGGCAAAAGCGCACGCCCACCATCTATGGGATTTTATTGCCGCCACCGTGCATAAAGAGAAGTTAGAAGGCGTTTTGCCGCTGCTGGAGCAGGCTTTGACGGACGGAAAAGCGATGCTGCTGCTGGATGGGTTGGATGAAGTGACGACGCCAGCGCAGCGTCGTTTTGTGCGCGATGCGGTACATGCCTTCAGCCAGCGGTATGCGGGCGGCTATCTGCTGGTCACCTGCCGCCCGTTTTCCTACCTGCCGCCGGATCGGGAAAGGGGGGAAGAAGATATGCGGCTGCCGGCAGCCGCATACCCAACCTTTAGCCTGGCGCCCTTTGATGAAGCGCAGCAAGACGCTTTTGTACGCGCCTGGTATCAAGAGTTGAAACGGCAGGGACATTTGCCGGGTCTGGACGAGGCGCGCCTGAGCCAGGATTTGCAGCGCGCTATTCGCCGCTCCGACCTGCGGCGGGTGGCGGGCAACCCGCTGCTGCTGACCGTCATGGCGATGGTGCATGTGGAAGAGGGTCGGCTGCCTGACTCGCGCGCTTTGCTTTACAACAAGACAATTGATTTGCTGTTGTCGCGTTGGGAGGAGACCAAGAGCGAAGATGAAACGCCGCTGCTGCGCCAGTTGTTGCAGCAAGCCAACCGCACCGACGGCGACCTGAAAGCGCGGCTGGCTGCCGTCGCTTTTGCCGTCCATACGCAAGGGGGCAGCGCGGTAGACAAGGAACAAGTGGCAGACATTGGCGAGATGGTATTGTGCCAGGAATTGGGCCGGCTGCACCAGAAAGACCTGGGCTGGGGGCAGCAGTTATTGGCAGTGATTAAGACGCGCGCCGGGCTGCTGATTGAGCGTTCGCCGGGGCAGTTTACCTTTCCCCACCGCACCTTCCAGGAATACCTGGCCGGCGTCCACCTGGCCTCGCATCCAGATTTTCCCAAGCAGGCTTTGACCTGGGCGCAGCAGGGGCCGGGTTGGTGGCCCATGCTCTTGTTTGCCGTGGAACACCTGGTTTACGTCAGCCAACGCCCGCTGGACCCGCTGCCCCTGATCAGCAGCCTGTGCCCAGAAACAGCGGAGGAAAGCACGTTGGGATGGCAGTTAGCCTGGCTGGCGGGAGACGCCCTGCTGAGTCTGGGGCGGGAACGGGCAGAGGACAATGAATGGGGGCGGCAGTTGCTGCAACGGGCGCAGCAAAGGCTGGGCGACCTGTTGGATGAGGGTCGTCTGGCTGTCGCCGAACGGGCTGCCGCTGGAAGGACGCTGGCGCAATTGGGCGACCTGCGCCCTGGGGTTCGTTGGCTAGTGCAAGATGGGCGGCGTATTCCGGATATTGTGTGGGGGGAGGAAGTGCCGGCAGGGAGATATACCATTGGAGATGACAAAAGTCAATTTGATGACGAAAAAAGCAGGGGGATAACCATTAACCTTCCCTACCGCCTGGCCCGCTACCCCGTTACCTATGCCCAATTCCAATGCTTCCTGGACGCGCCCGACTTTAATGACGACCGCTGGTGGGCAGGGATGCCAGT
>CAZDSN010000642.1:0-2893 GCA_964507675.1 uncultured Ardenticatenaceae bacterium
TCATTGAAGATGGCTGGTGGCCGCCGGTAGTCACGGGAACTAGCAAAACCTCTGTGGGCGGCTGCGCGGCCATGAACGTCCACGGCAAGAACGAATGGCAGATAGGGCCAATTGGCGACCATATTCTGGAATTCGACATGATGCTCCCTTCAAAACAGGCCATAACCTGCAGCCGGTCGCAAAACAGCGACATTTTTTACGCGGCTATTGGCGGTTTTGGCATGTTGGGCTGTTTTACAGCCATTACCTTGCAAATGAAGCGCATTTATTCCGGCTTGCTGCGGGTGGAAGCCTACGCCAGCCGCAATCTGAGCCAGATGCTGCGGCAGGTGAATGAACAGGTTGCCCGCTCCGATTACACGGTTGGTTGGGTAGACGCTATCGCCGGCGGTCGCCAACTTGGGCGAGGCCAGATTCACGTGGCTCATTACCTGCCGGCAGGCGCAGATCCCTACCCCCAACAAACGCTGCGCGCCAGCTTCCAGCGCCCGCCGACGCTGCTTTTTGGCATTCTGCCCGCTTCCATTATGTGGGTTTTCATGCGCCCCTTCTGGAACAACCTGGGCACACGTTTTGTCAACGTGGGCAAATATCTCTCTTCCCGCCTGGGAAACGGCCACGTCTTCACGCAGCCCCACGCCAGTTTTCATTTCCTGTTAGACTACATCCCCGACTGGAAAAAGGCGTATGGGCCAGGCGGCCTGATTCAATACCAGAGCTTTATTCCCACCGCCAACGCTGAAGCCGCCTTCAGCCAGATGCTGCGTTTGGGACAGGAGCGCGGCCTGCCCAACTATTTAAGCGTGCTCAAACGGCATCGGCCTGATGAATTTCTAATGACGCACAGCCTGGATGGGTATTCGCTGGCCATGGATTTTCGCGTCACCCGCCACAATCGCCCGCAGTTAGTGCGCCTGACCCGCGACATGGATGAAATTGTGCTGCAAGCGGGTGGGCGTTTCTATTTTGCCAAAGACAGCACCCTGCACCCGGAAGCGGTCGAGGCTTCTCTGGGCGAAAGCGCCGTTACCCGATTCCGCGCCTTAAAGGCTCAGTGCGATCCGGATGATCTGCTGCAAACGAACTTGTGGCGGCGACTCTTTTCGTAGGAATTCCTCATGAGCGGCGGCGCACCACGATGGATGAAAATTCGTGGCGCAATTTGCTAAATTGTGCGTACTCGCAGGACAAAACAGCGTTTTATCCCACGATTTTCGGAGGTCACCATGTCGCGTAAGTTTGTTTTTGCCATGCTGTTCGTGTTGTTGTTTGCCGGCATCCTCACCACTCCCCTCCACGCCGGCAGCGCTCCCGACCCACTACCCGCCACCACCCTGCTGGCCCAAAATGAAGAAACAACGCCAACTGAGACGGAACCAGTCACCCTGGCCGAAGGCTTGACCAATATTTTTGCGATATTGGGACTATACATCGTCACCATGTTCACCATGGCTATTGGCACCGAAATTATGGTGGATGTGGTCAAAATTGGGATCGGCTTAAAGAGCAAACCCACTGCCCGGGAAACGATGGCCGCCTATAAAGATTTGCTGCCAGGCAGCCTGGAAAGTTTGGGGGCCAGCGTGAAAATACAGCAGGAGTTTGCCGCCCATCTGGTCGCGCTGGAAACGGTGCTGAAGCCCGTGGAAAAGGCGGAAGAATTTCTGATGGACGTGCGCCAGGGGGAGATTGGCAAGGTTGTGCAAACGGTGCTGACGGTGGTGAATGCCGGCACAATTCCCAGCGAAACCGAAGCCAAACAGTGGGTCATTGAACAGATGCACAATGGCATCACCAACCTGACCAACCAGTTGGAACTGCCTGCCACCCTGGCTCATATCCTGGACACACGTGTGCGCGATGTCCTGGCCGCATTGGAAGAAGTTGATCCCGTGCTGCTGCTCAGCCACGCCGTTAACATTCTGCAAGGCAACCTGGCCGAACTGGTTATCGCCTGGACGCGGCAGCAGATTGGGGCCGTCAGCGTCACCACCAGCCAACTGCTAAAGGAACGATACTACAGCCAGCTCCGGCCACAACTGGAAGGATTCGGCTTGAACCGCGAAGAACTGCAGGCGATTGACGGCTGGCTCAGCTACTTACTGCAAGCGTTGGAAAAGGACGGTCAGATCAGCCGCGAAGTGGAGATTTATCTAAATTCGTTGACCGAACTGCTGAAAGGCGTGGAGACGCAGCGGGATCTGCTCAGCAGCCCAGCGCGCCGTTTCTGGCGTTGGCTGCGCGGGCTGCCCGTGATTGGCCCCAACCTGATTGTGGGTATGGAGCGGGCCTGGAATCGTTTACTGCAGCATGACCCGGCGGCGGCCCGTCCTGATTACAGTCAGTTGACGCCGACGACGGCGGCGCGCATCATCTTGCAGGAACAGGGACGGCATGAGGAGGAGGCCAAAATGCGCGTCAAGTGGCTCCGCTTCACCTCCGTCGTGGTTGGCATCGGCCTGGCTTACATTTTGCGCCTGGATTCCGGTGATTTGCTGCGCGATCTGCTGCCCATGACCGATATACTTACCACCGGCTTGACGTCAGATCAGACCGTGACCATTTTGGGGCAGGTGGCCCATTTGCGTCCGTTGACCCCTGGCATTATTCTTACCGGATTGGCCGCCAGCGCCGGCTCCGGTTTCTGGCACGACCAACTCACCCGCCTGCGCACGGCCAAAAACGTATCCGAAGAAGTCGTCAAAGCCGTACAGAAAATTCAATCATAGCAGGGATACCCCTTCCGCGCGGCGGGCATCTCTACGCTTAACCGTGGCCGGCGCCTGCTTTTATGGGCATTGGGGGTGCACATGCGCCCAAAATGCCCAAAGCCAGGCACAAATCAAGCCAACCTGTCCAGGCGGGAGAAGAAAGGGTGCTCGCCGGTCAAGGT
>CAZDSN010000643.1:0-2885 GCA_964507675.1 uncultured Ardenticatenaceae bacterium
CCGGATAGGTTGGCTAATTCTATTGCATTCTCTTCACGCGGCAAAAACCATTCCGCCGCCGGCTTTGATAGATCTGCCCGGTAACAGCATACAAATCGCTCCTTCAATTCGATAGACTCACTGCTACCCCATTTGCAGCCAGCGCTGCATGTCGGTTTCTATTTGCGGCAGGGTGACCAGGAGGGCGTTGTGTTTTTCAGCCCATCTTTGGGTGGGTTCGGTGAAGCCGCTGCGGGCGAAAAAGGCGTAGTGTACGCGCCAGGGGAATTGTCCAGGCAGGACTCTGGCTGTTTTGTTGAAGAGATTCTCCATCACTTCCAACCCAACCGGCGCAGTCCCCCACTTGCATTCCCCCAACAAAATATCTTTCGTGCGCCAGTTGATAGCCAGCACGTCAACTTGCGCCTGTTTAGACCAAAAACTGCCCGTCCGTTCTGGTAAGAAGGGCATCTCACCCATTTCGGCTTTGATATTCACCCAGTCGCGGCAGAGTTCTTCAAAGGTGTGCGTGCCAATGAAATCGAGCAGGTGGTCGTACAACAAGCTGGTGGCTTGCTGCACCCGTCCCTGCTCTATTGCTGTTAAATGCGGCGCTAGAAAGCGGTAGTAAAAACGCAAGTAGGGGTCAGTTATGACGTAGCGCCCCTGGCGGCTTTGATCGGGGCGGCGGACAGTGGCGGGAACCAGACGGTCTACGTAGCCTAATTCGCGCAAGACAGCCAGATATTTGGTAATGTTGGAACGGTCAATGCCGGACATGGTGGCAATGTCTGTCAGTTGATGAAATCCGGCGGCGATAGATTCCAGAACGGCTATGTAATTCCGGGGGTCGTCTAATTGTTCGTGCAGTAAGAAAACGGCGTCAGTGAGCATGACATTTGTGGGGGTGACGATACGCTGCTGCAAATTCTGGAGAATGTTGAGATGGTCATCAAAAAGTTCGATATAAGCAGGGACGCCACCGGTAATCGTGTACACAGCTACCCGTTGTTCGCTGTTGTAATTGGGCAGCATTCTGGACAGCGCACCAAAGGAAAGCGGCTGCAGTTTGAGCTGCGCCGTGGCCCGGCCATAAAGCGGCGATTGATAATCTAAGGCAGTGCGCTGAATGATACCGGCTAATGAGCCCATGAGAATCAGAAAAACCTGGCTCTTTTTCAGGTGGTGGTCCCATGCCTTTTGTATCAGGCTGGGAACTTCGGGATCTGCCTGCATGACGTAGGTGAATTCATCCAGGACAATGACGAGTCGCCTGCCAGCCGCAAAGCGGGCAACTTCAGCCAGCGCTGCATCCCACGACGGATAGCTAAACGTTGGCGTCACAGTCGTTTCCGGATTGAGAAACTGAAACAACGCTTGCGAGAAGTTGCGCAACTGGTTTGTGGCTGACGTTTGCGACGCCATCCAATATAGATAGGGCTGCGCCAGGCTTTCACCCCAATGGGTAACGAGGAGGGTCTTGCCAATGCGCCGGCGACCATACAAGATTAGAAACTGGGCACCAGGGCGCAGGGACAGATCATGGAGCAGCGCCAGTTCTTTTTCACGCGAGACAAAAGACATCGTTTCACCTCCAAAAGTTGTAGAGTAACAATAGTATTATACTTGTGTTACTCCTTAATGCAATTCAGCAGGAGTAACTGGCTTAACGTGCTTTTCAGCCATTTGGTTCGAGAGAGGTGAGCATATTCCTGGGAGTTGGTGACGTTCGTCATATTCAGAAAATCGAATGTGAACATAGAATACATTCATGATGTTGAATATGGACATTCCACAGGTATCGCAAAAAATTGCTGAAGTGTTACAGGCAATTAGCCCGCCAGCGCGGATTGCTATTCTGCTGGCTGTTGGGCGGGGGGAAGCGTGCGTGTGCCATCTGGAGTCTCTGTTGGGTTGGCGGCAAGCGTATATCTCGCAGCATTTGATGGCTTTGCGCAAAGCCGGCATTTTGCAGGATCGGCGCGACGGGCGGTATGTGTATTACCGCCTGGTGGACGAGTCCATTCTGGGGTTGGTGCGGGACGCGGCTGGCTTAAGCGGTCTTGATCCGCAGCAGGTGGAGGCGCTGACCGCCCCACCCCCTGGTTTAGCCTGTGAGTGCCCCCACTGCCTGCCGGAGCTTATTCCCGCCAACAGGATTTGAACCCATGAACGTCGTTTCTTTTCTGATGGATCTGTTTTACAGTGGCGCGGGTAATCTGGCGTCTTATCTGGCAGCGCATGTGTTGTTGTGTCTGCTGCCGGCATTCTACATTGCTGGCGCTATGACGGCGCTGATTCCGAAGGAAACGGTTACCCGTTTCCTGGGGCGAACCACACCGAAGTACGTCTCCTACCCGGCGGCGGCGCTGGCGGGGTCGGTGCTGGCGGTTTGTTCCTGTACGATTGTGCCGTTGTTTGCCGGCATCTATAAAAAGGGCGCCGGGCTGGGGCCCGCCATCACGTTTTTGTTTTTCGCGCCTGCCGCCAACATTTTGGCGCTTGTGTATACAGGCGGCGTGATCGGCGCGGATCTGGCGTTTGCCCGGCTGTTCCTATCGCTGGTGTTTGGAATGGGCATTGGCTTGATTATGGCGCTGATGTTCCGCGCGGAAGATGCCGCTCACGACGCGGCGACAGACGCGCTGTTCGCGGCGCAGGGGAAGATGCGGCGGGCGGCGCTGCTGTTTTTGCTGCTGTTGGTGGCGCTGCTGTTGTCGGGCACGCTCAAAATTGGGCTGCTAACGAACACTTATGCCACGGTGACGCTGCCCATCTCTGGCATGGATAAGATACAGACATTCCTCAGTGCCCTCATTCCGTTTGACGCCGCCAGAGGGGAAGAAGGGGTGACGGCGCAGGGGGCGATCTTGATTGGCTTGTTGGCGCTGATTGCGCTGGCGTCG
>CAZDSN010000644.1:0-2885 GCA_964507675.1 uncultured Ardenticatenaceae bacterium
GTAAGCAAATGAATGGAACACGGACCGCTTTGGGAGCCAAAGCTCTGGCGGGCAGATACTACACATCAACCGATGTCTGGCAGCAAGAGCAGGAGCGCATTTTTAGCCAGAATTGGTTATACGTAGGACGGTCGGCGCAGCCTGTCGCCGGCGGCAACGCCATTTTGGCGGAAGTATGTGGGGAGAGTTTGATCGTGGTGCGGGATGGGGAGGGGACAGTGCGCGGGTTTTATAATGTGTGCCGGCATCGCGGCACGCGCCTCTGCCCCGAATCCCCCACTCAGCCAATCCACACCATCCAATGTCCTTACCACGCCTGGACTTACGACCTGTCTGGCAGCCTGATTGGCGCGCCCAACATGCACGAAGTCGCCGGCTTCCGCAAAGAGGATTACCCGCTGCTGCCCGTGGCGGCGGCAGAGTGGGCTGGCTGCCTGTTTGTCAACCTGGACACAGCCGCGCCGCCGCTGTCCCAGGCGTTGGCTCCGATTTGGGACAAGTTCGGCGCCTGGCAGTTAGCGGAACTGGTCGTGGCCCATGAGACAGCCTACGAAGTGGCCGCCAACTGGAAGTTGATCTTCCAAAACTACTCCGAGTGTTATCACTGCCCCACGCTGCATCCTGCGCTGAACCGATTGACGCCGTATCGCAATGCCGGCAACGACCTGGAAGAAGGCCCCATCCTCGGCGGCCCTATGCGTATGTCGGACGGCGTGGGCAGCATGACGCTGAGCGGGCAGCGCTGCGCCCCACCGTTGGGAAATGTGGGCGGCGCTGATCTGGGATGCGTCTATTACTACACGTTGTTTCCCAGCATGTTCCTCAGCCTGCACCCCGATTACGTTTTGATTCATCGCCTGCAGCCGCTGGCCGTGGACTGCACGCGCGTCATTTGCCAATGGCTCTTCCATCCCACCGCTTTGGCCCAGCCTGGTTTTGATGCTGGCGAAGCGGTTGCCTTTTGGGACATGACCAACCGCCAGGATTGGCGCGTCTGCGAGTTGTCGCAGCAAGGCGTCAGCTCCCACGCGTATACGCCTGGCCCCTACGCCGAACTGGAAAGCATGATCGCCGCTTTCGACCGCACCTATCTGCAGGCGCTGGCTGCCCCCACCGCCAGACAAACGCCCCCCGGTTAGCCATTCAACAATTCACAAATTCACCCATTAACCGTTTTGTCACCCAAACGCCCAATCTCCCCAATGGGTGTCACTCCTACCATAGATAGGAGTGACACCCATCACATAAAATGCAGCGTGGCCGCCTGTTCTACGGCTGCGGTATCTCTACCGCCACACTGGTCCCATTCACGATAACGTTATACTTACCGGGGGCCATGTCTTGGGTTCCCAGGACGATGACCTGACGGAAGGGAACCAGGGCTTCCGTACACATCAGGTTGGGATCCCGCTGAGTCAGCAGGGTGATCAGCCAATCACCACCATTTACATCTTGCGACGTGCCTATCAGGGTGGTGCAGCCATCAGCCAGGTTGCCCTCGACGGTGATGTGCAATTCACCTGGCGTGGTGGCCGGGTCGGTCACGTTGACACTGTCTACATAAGCGCCTGAAGGGGCTGCCGGCATTTCATTATCCACATCCAACGTAAAAGACGCCGTCATACCATTGACGTCTACCGCATACGTTCCCGCCGCCAGTCCATTCACGGGCAGCGAAATCACCGTCGTGTAGGGAACCAGCGCCAGGGTGCACATTAGATCAGCCTGCCGCCAGGTTGACAGTTCAACCCGAAAGGTGTCTCCCTCACGGGTAATGATGGGTTCATCCAACTGGGTGCAGCCGTCAGGCAGTTGCCCACTGACTTCGACGTTAATCTGTAGAGGAAAGGATTCCAGGTAAAGGACCTGGATACTTTCTACTGCCGCTGTGCCGGTGATCACATTCGCCGGGGGCATATTGTCGCCCGGCGCAATGGTTGCCTCATCAGCCGGCGACAGAGTGGGCTGCGGTTCCAGAGGGATGCCGCCGCAAGCGACTACCGTTAACAAGCACGCCAACAGCAGTGCCAGTAAAAGGGATTGTTTGGAATATTGTTGCATGAAAACTTCTCCTTTCGTCACGTTTGTCATGTGTTAGATACACACTTACAAACGTAATAGGGATGGGAAAGGTTCCAAAGCAACTCCCTGCCCCGCGCGGCGGGCGGCAAAGACGCTCAAACCGGGGCTGCTCCCTCCCCGGAAGAATGGTGGTCAGGGAGGGGCGTTCCGTAGCCGTCTGCTGCATAGGCCACCCACTGCCGTGCCTGTCCCTGCACGGCCAGGGCAGCCGCATAGCCTGGGGCTGGATCGAACCCGTGCAGCGACCAGCGCCGCACATCGGCGGGATCGTTGGTTACAGAGAGCAGGCGGGCCGGTTCATTAGGGCCAAACGCCACCTCAAACTGGTCCAGCGGGCGCGATAATCCTTCGCCAATTCCCTTGATGTATGCTTCTTTGCGCGTCCAACATTCAAAAAATGCCTGATGCCGTTGGGACATCGGCATTTCCGCTAACCGCGCCTGCTCCCCTGGTGCAAAAAAGTGGGTGGCAATGCCCATCATGTCATCCAGCGGACGCATCCACTCTATGTCTACCCCCACTGCCGGCAGCCGCGTCACCGCCAGCAGCGCCAACTTTTGTGAATGGGATAGATTAAACTGCAGCCCCTCATCCGCCCCCCGCAGTGCTGGTTTGCCCTGCGGCCCATACGCAAAGGCGAGTTGTTCCGGCGGGATATCCACGTAGCCGCTCAAAATGCGGCGCAGCATTCCCCGCGCCACGATGAAGGGAAGCCGATGCCGTTCAAAGTGGAAGGCGCGCGCTCGCGCCTGTTCCTCAGCAGCCAACAGCGGCCACAGCGCCGCTGCCGCCGCCGCCGGCAG
>CAZDSN010000645.1:0-2885 GCA_964507675.1 uncultured Ardenticatenaceae bacterium
CCTGGATACAATGCCTAACCTGACCATCCGCATTGAAAACCTGAGACTGGGTTAACGCCCAGATACGGCTCTTTGGCTCCACCCAGAAGTTCAACTTCTGCCAGAAGTTGAACTGCTCCATAACCCATCAAAGCAAGCGCGCTGACCGAAAACGGTCAGCGCGCTTTGTTTGGGTAACCTTGGTGTAGGGGCGGGTTTCAAACCCGCCCTACGCCATCCGCCCCTACGTTGCCCTGCACCGCCCCGCCGGTAAATACAGTTTGCCAAACAACTTACAACACTTGTATAGTATGGGTGGTCTTCGGGATTCTGTGGGGTACGCAGTAGGGTATTGACCCCATGAATTCCCAGAGAGCCAGTACGTGATCAGCACAGCCCTCCCCTTATAGTTTTTCCGGTTGTTAAGTTTTTGGGGGATCAGTGCATCGGGCCAGATTGGAGAAGAAACATTGCCCAAAATATTTGATAATATCAATCAAAAACTGCTCCCGGCATTACAAGAAACGCTCAACGTATCTTATCGTGCCGACTTTTGCGTGGGATACTTTAATTTACGTGGTTGGCGGCAAATAGACGCCAGGATTGAGGCATGGACTGGCGGCGAAGGCGCACAGTGCCGTCTGCTGGTGGGCATGCATCGCCAGCCGCAAGATGAACTACAAGCCGCCCTCAGCTTCCGTGAGGGCGAGAGCGCGATAGACAACCAGACGGCGTCACGTCTGAAGAAAGAAGAAGCCGAGAAATTTCGTCAGCAATTGATAATAGGCGCGCCGACCAACGCCGACGAAGAAGGGTTGCGCCGTCTGGCCCGGCAGCTTAAAAACAGCAAGGTGCAGGTCAAGCTGTTTTTACGCCATCCGCTCCACGCCAAATTGTACCTGTTGTTTCGCCAGGACATTGCTACGCCCACCATTGGCTACATGGGCAGCAGCAATCTCACCTTTTCCGGCTTATCAGGACAGGGAGAACTCAATATTGATGTGCTTGAACAAGACGCAGCCAATAAGTTGGCGCAATGGTTCATGGAACGTTGGGAGGACCGCTTCTGCATAGACATCTCCCAGGAATTAGCCGAAATCATCGAAGAAAGTTGGGCCGGCGAAAAGCTTATTCCACCCTACTACATCTACCTGAAAATGGCCTATCACCTTTCTCGCGAAGCTCGCGCCGGTCTGACAGAGTTCTCTATCCCTCGTGAATTTGGCAACCAATTATTCGACTTTCAAACAGCCGCCGTCAAAATCGCTGCCCGCCATCTGAACCAGCGGGGCGGTGTGTTAATTGGCGATGTGGTTGGCCTGGGCAAGACGATTATGGCCGCGGCCCTGGCCAAGATTTTTGAAGAGGATTACTTTGCCGAAACCCTCATCATTTGCCCCAAGAATCTGACCCAAATGTGGCAGTGGTACGTAGAGGAATATCGCCTGCACGCCAGGGTAATGTCTATAACAAAGGTGCAACAAGAATTGCCCAACCTGCGCCGTTACCGGCTGGTACTCATTGATGAGAGCCATAACCTGCGCAACCGCGAAGGGAAACGGTATCGGGCCATTCAGGAATACATTCAGCGGAATGAAAGCCGCTGCGTCTTGCTTTCAGCAACGCCCTATAATAAAACGTACCTGGACCTCTCCAGTCAGTTGCGTCTGTTTTTACCAGAGGATGCGGATTTGGGCGTTCGGCCAGAGCGCCTGCTGCGCGAGATTGGAGAAGTCGAGTTTGTGCGACGCCACCAGGCGCATTTGCGTTCCCTGGCCGCCTTCGAAAAGAGCGATTACGCCGACGACTGGCGGGAGTTGATGAGCCAGTTCATGGTGCGCCGTACTCGTAGTTTCATCCGCGACAATTATGCCTTGTTGGACCAGGAAACTGGCCGCAAATACCTGAAATTTGCTGACGGTGGCCGCGCCTACTTTCCTGATCGCGTGCCGCGGCGAGTAGATTTTGTGCTTGATGCCGGCAATCCGGCTGACCAATATGCGCGTCTCTATGCCGACGACGTCGTAGACGCCATCAACAACCTGAACCTGCCTCGTTACGGTCTGGGCAACTATGTGGCAAAGAGACCCATACAGCCGCCAAACCAGCGAGAGAAGCAGCTTCTGGAAGATCTGTCGCGGGGCGGCCGGCGATTGATGGGGTTCAGCCGTACTAACCTGTTCAAGCGATTGGAGAGCAGTGGGTATGCTTTCCTGTTGTCGCTGGAACGGCATATTCTCCGCAATTTCATCTTTATTCACGCCCTGCAAAATGGCCTGGAGTTACCCATTGGTACGCAAGGCGTAGAAATGCTGGATTCACGTTTTGAGGATGAGGATGCCGAAGCGGTAGATTACAGCGCCAGCGACCTGTTTGACGACGAGACCGCTGATGGCGACACCCCCATTCCCTCTCCTACACTCCCCCCTTTGCGCGCCATAACCGCTTTCCAGTCCCAGGCCGCAGCCATTTATCAGCAATATGCCGCCCATTACCGGAAGCGCTTTCGTTGGGTTCGCGCCAACCTTTTTGACCAGCGCAGACTCATCCAGGAACTACGGGATGACGCGGAAGCCCTGTTCCGAGTCTGGCAGAAAATTGGCGACTGGAATCCCCACCAGGATACCCAATTAGACGCCCTCTATCACCTGTTGACCGTCACGCATCCCCACAACAAGGTGTTGGTTTTCAGCCAGTTTGCCGACACCGTCCGCTACCTGGCAGAACAACTGCCGGCACGCGGAGTTACCAGAGTGGCCGGCGTCACTGGCGGCACGGTTGATCCTACCTACCTGGCCTGGCGTTTTAGCCCTGTTAGCAACAACAAACGCGCCGCCATCCATCCTGACAATGAACTTAGGGTACTGATAGCGACCGACGTGTTAAGTGAAGGGCAAAACTTACAG
>CAZDSN010000646.1:0-2875 GCA_964507675.1 uncultured Ardenticatenaceae bacterium
GCCGTTCACGTTGACCCGGTCTTCGTCAAAGGCCAGTTCACGGATCACGGCGACGGCCTGGGCGGCGAAGGCTTCGTTAAGTTCGATCAGGTCAATGTCGCTCAGGTTCATGCCCGTGCGCTGCAAGAGGCGAGGAACGGCAGTAATGGGGCCTACGCCCATAATTTCAGGGCGGACGCCGCCCACGTTGAAGCCGAGGAATTTCGCCAGGGGTTTCAAACCCAGAGAAGCGGCTTTTTGCCGTTCCATAACCATCACAGCCGCCGCGCCATCGCTTAAGGGGGAGGAATTGCCGGCAGTCACCGTCCCCCCCACTTTGAACACCGGCTTCAATTTAGCCAGTCCTTCCAGCGTGGTATCCGGGCGCAGGTGCTCATCCCGGTCAAAGATAATCGTCTGCCGTTCCGGTCCGTTTGGCCCGGCGGTTACTTCTTCTACTTCCAGCGGTAAGATTTCACTCTTGAATTTGCCGGCGGCGTAAGCTGCGGCGGCTTTCCGGTGGCTGTTAACGGCAAACTCATCCTGCGCCTGGCGGCTTACTTCAAACTCCTGTGACACCTGTTCCGCCGTCAGTCCCATGCCCATATACACCTCAGGCGCATTTTGCACCATGTGGGGATTGGGATTGATGCGGAATCCCGTCATGGGGACCAGGCTCATCGTTTCCGCCCCGCCGGCAATAATACAATCCGCGCCATTGGCAATGATGCGTTCGGCAGCCAGGGCGATGGTTTGCAGGCCGCTGGAGCAGAAACGGTTAACGGTCATGCCGGGGATGTCAGTGGGCAGGCCAGCGCGCAAGGCAATGGTACGGGCAAAGTTAAGCCCCTGCGCTCCCTCAGGCATGGCGCAGCCAATAATCACATCGTCTATTTCCCGCGGGTCTAACCCTTCTGCCTGCCGCAGCAGTTCTCGAATGACGGCAGCGGCCATCTCATCGGAGCGCCAGTTACGGGTTATACCCTTCTTGGACCGGCCCACGGCAGTGCGTGAGGCGGCCACAATGACTGCTTCTCGTATCATATTATTCTCCTGAAAACCAACTCACACATGTCCGCTGGCGCGAGGCGGGTTTGCAATCCGCCCTACGGAAGGGCAAGTGTGATCTATTGGACGTAGTTGGTAATAAGACCCGTCAGGTCTTGTTGAGGTTTAGGGGACAAACCCCCATCCCCCTCAAGGGGGGAAAGGGGCTTTTCGGAGAGGGCGAGAGGCGCTACGCGCCCCTCGCCCCCCATTACCCCTTCCCTGGCAATGGGGGCAGGATTATCCGATTATTTTCTCAATGTCCAAGCATACCTGGCAGGTCCCTCGACAATGTTTACCGCTTAATGGCGGCGGAGGGGGAGGCCAGCGGCGGGATCACGCCGTTGTTTTCCATCCAATCCACGACAGCCTGGGTGAAGATGTCGTAGCCGTCGAAACCCATGTGAATACAATCTTCCTGCCAGAATGGATAATTGATGAAATAGTTCACCGGGCTGTATTCGTTAATGTTGGGATTGCCGGGCGTGCCTTGCAGCGCCCCAAACGAATTGGCATAGTAGACGTTGGGATAGTCGGCGGCAATAGCTGCCTGGCGGTTGCCTAACTCAATCAATCCCGGATTAACCACGGACGGCTCGGCTGAACCCAATAGATCAATGGCCCAATCCGTGCAGTATTGGTTTTTGTACATGTTGACAATATCGTAGCCGGAGAAGATGATGACCACGTCGCTGTTTTCATCAATGAGCATGTCCACCAACGTGCGCAAATCGGCTTCAATACGGTCATAGATACCCACGCCCCAGACATCGTAATCATTCACCAGGTCGTTGCCGCCCAGCGAGATCAACACGTGAGGCGTGCCCGTGTCGTTGCGGACCAGGAATTTGACCAACAGGAAGAGGAGGCGACAGTAAGAATCATTGCTCACCCATTGGCTGGCTTCAGTTCCAGGAATGGCGCGCATGTAATATTCAAATGAGCTGCCATAACCTGAGTCAATCATGTTCTCTTTGAACTCACCATAAAACAGAAAGCCCCAGGAGTCGCCAATCACCGTGAATGAGTTATGCGCAGCGGCAGGCACAGCCATATCCATGTTCTTCATGTCAGCCAGAGCGGTACACCCCCCACCCGAAATGGCGCTATCTTTTACAATCTTCATCATTTGTGCGGCTGCGTCTGGGTATGCTGTCTCGGCGGCAGCTGCAGACGGCTGCGACGGCAGCAAGAACAACATTGCCAAAACCAGAACAAGTAAGAGCGACCAGCGATTAACCATCAGAACCTCCTCCAGGGAATGTGGGAGGGCGGGACAACCCGCCCAATAACTTAATTGCGCAGCGGTTTGCCCGTCTGCAACATGTGCATG
Organism: uncultured Ardenticatenaceae bacterium; assembly: GCA_964507675.1. Classification (GTDB taxonomy): domain Bacteria; phylum Chloroflexota; class Anaerolineae; order Promineifilales; family Promineifilaceae; genus JAGVTM01. The sequence goes on from CAZDSN010000646.1 coordinate 2,360, forward strand.
ATACGGGCTTGTGTCTGCGGTTCACCCGCCAGAGACAGCACCGCCTCACGCTCCAGGTCTAAAATATACCACGGATCAACCCAGGCGGGGGCGCTAATATCGCCGCCGCACAAAACGTAGGCAAGTTTGCGGCTGATGTGGGCATCATATTCACTGGCATAGCCTCCCCAGAGGAAGCTTTTCACGCCCAGATAAAGGGCATTCAAGGCATCGCGCCCGGCAGCGTAAATCTTCTCCATTTCCGGCGGGCGCGCGCCGCTGGCAACCAGGGCTAATGCCTGGCGCTTGGCGGCCATCAGACGGTGGTCGCTGTTCATGACCACCTGATCTTCGGGTCGCAGGTAGCCGAGTTCTTTGTCTTCCCAGGCGCTGGTTCCCACTTTGGCTGTGGCAATCTGGGTGAACACGTCTTGCAGCACAGGCAGCACGTCGGCGTTGGCGGTGCGCATGACGGGGTTCACTTTGCGCCGCAGCGTTTCCTTGCAGCCACCCCAAGCGGGAATAATGCCCACACCC
>CAZDSN010000647.1:0-2873 GCA_964507675.1 uncultured Ardenticatenaceae bacterium
GGCACGAATTTTCTGACCACTGACCACCGTTCACTGACCACTATTTTCGAAGGAGTTGGCTTTCAGGAAAAGCGCCATGAACCTGCCCCGAACCATTCGCGTTATGATTGTTGATGACCACGCCGTTGTTCGCCGCGGCCTGGCTGCATTTCTACTGGCTTTTGACGACCTGGAACTGGTTGGCGAGGCTAATGGGGGAGATGAGGCGGTGGCGCTGTGCCGGCAATATCAGCCCGACGTAGTCTTAATGGACCTGGTGATGCCCGGCACGGACGGAGCAGCCGCCACCCGATCCATACGGCAAATTTGCCCACAGGTGCAGGTGATCGCCCTTACCAGTTTCCGCGAAGAAAGTCTGGTGCAGGGGGCGCTGCAAGCGGGGGCTATCAGTTATCTGTTGAAAAACGTCTCTGCTGACAACCTGGCGGAAGCTATCCGCAACGCCTATGCCGGACAGCCAACATTGGCCCCGGAAGCCGCTGAAGCACTCATCCACGCCACCCAAAGACAACAACCGCACTATGATCTGACGCCGCGGGAGCAAGAAGTGTTGGCGCTGATGGCGCAAGGGTTGAGTAATCCGGAGATCGCTGACAGGTTGTTTGTCAGCCGATCCACAGCCAAGTTTCATGTCAGCAGTGTTTTATCTAAATTGGGCGCGGAAAGCCGCACCGAAGCGGTCGTTCTGGCCTTGCAGCAGCGCCTGGCCGGACCGGAAACCGTCCAGCGGGGGTAGGAGCAGCCGCCAGAGACGTCAGGGCGAAAAATCTTTCGCCGCCCCCCCCCAACGCCATGCCGCGCCCCCATCGGGAGAACAGGATGAAACGCGCAGCGAGCCTAATCGTGAAAGTGGTGGGCATATTGCTGCTGTTAGCAGCGGCAGGCGCGGGCCTTTTTGCCGTCCTCAACCACCGCCTGCCCAATCAGTCAGCCGTGATGGATCGCCTGAGCGACACCGAAAAAGCGCGGCTGGCCGAGGTTTTTCACTTGCGGCAGCAGTTGGGCCAGGCGGTCTGGCCTGGTTGGGAACAGGCGGACATCCCGTTGATTGTTTACAATGAAGCGTACGCCTTTCTGTTGGGGCTGGCCGCACCAGCCGGCGGCTGGCGAACCGTGCCACAAGATGAAGTGCGCGGCGGGCCGTGGGAGTTAATCCCTGGCGAGACATTTCTGGGGCAGCCGTATTACCGCCAACGACTGGCGGACGGGGTCACGCCGCAAGCCTTTACCGTGCGCGTGGGGGATACGTGGGCGGCCAGTTTGCAGACAAAAGAGTGGTTAGAAATTGCGCTGCGGCTGCAACTTCAAGAGGAGCTGCCGCCGCTGCTGTCCCAGGTGTTCCCGTATAGCTGGTTTGTGCCGGCATTAGTAGGGCATACTGAAGGATACATTACCAAAGTTGCCCACGAAACGTTCCACGCTTATCAGGGGCAGGTGGCCCCAGCGCGCCTGGACAATGCGGAAACGGCGCTTCGCTCTTACAGCTCGCGCTATCCCTGGGAGGACGCCGCCTTTGCGGCGGCGTGGCAGCAAGAATTGGCGCTGCTGGCCGCTGCCCTGGAAACAGAGTCTCCGGCAGACAGGGTGGAACTGATCCGCCGCTTTTTAGACCAACGAGACCAGCGCCGCTTGCAGCACGGCTTGCCGGCAGCGGGCGAGATTTTTGAACGGCAGCGGGAATGGTTAGAAGGGCTGGCCAAGTATGTAGAACTGGCCTCGTGGCAGCAGGCGTCCCAAACCGCCGCTTACCAACCTCTGGCCGGGTTGGCGGAAAACGACCCGGATTTTGGCGGTTATGGAACCTTTGCTGGCCGCTGGCGCGGTGAAATCAGCACCCTGCGGCAGCAGGCTGACCAGGAAGGGGACGGTCGCTTCTACTACAGCGGCATGGCCCAGGCGTTTTTGTTAGATGAACTGATGCCTGATTGGAAGGGAAAGATTATGTCTGGCGGGGTCTGGTTGGAAACCCTGTTGGCGGAAGCGGTTCAAGAGTGAACGCGGGGGGGTCCGCATCGTTTTACGGAGGGGATCAGAGGTGGGCCATAACAATCAAACGCAGCAGAAGGCCTATCGTCACGGCCACACACATGCTGGCCAGCAGTTCCACCAGGTCGCGGGCTGGCGGTTGGCTGCGGCGCATTTGTGGCCCGGTCAATAACAGGCGGGGCATGGTCACCAGGGGAACGAGCAAGAACTGCCCCAAAATAACAAATGTGGTGATCAGGCTGCGCTCCAGGATAGCTGAATATTTGTGGTGAGTGTCCGCAAAATTGGGGGGCGTATCGGACACCAGGGCGGAAACACAAAGCTCAATGAGCACCCATGCCGGCATCGTAATAAACACATACCCCAATATCAACAGCAGCCACCACTGGCTCTCCCAGGATACGGCCACGCCCAGCCACGGCTGCGACAGATCAAGATAACCCGTTGCCCCCAGAACAATCACAATAATGCCCAGATGAATGGCCTGATCCAGCAAAAAGCGGGTCAGCGGGGATGGCCCGCGTACCTCCTGCGGCTGGCGTGTTTTCAGCCACTGCTGCCCGGTATCTATGATGATATGCGTTGCCCCAATCAATGCCGCCCACGGCCACCAGGTGGCATCAAAGGGCAGCGCCAGCAAGACCGTCACCGCCAACACCAACAAGCCATGCACAAACGCGCCCATTGTTGCCTGGCTCTTCCAATAGGCCAGCTTATTCCACTGTAATACAAAATCCCCTATCAGGTGGGCTAAAAGCATGGCCACAACCATTTTCTCTCAAACTCCTTTGCCGGACATCCTGGCGGCAGGACATCCTGCCAGCAGCGCGTCCTGCCGCCAACACCGGTCAGCTATGCGGGCATAGTGTCCAGCAATTCTCATTTTG
>CAZDSN010000648.1:0-2866 GCA_964507675.1 uncultured Ardenticatenaceae bacterium
CTTCGACAGGCTCAGGCAGCGGGCGATTCGTAACCAGAAAACAAAACGGCGCAGCTAAAAAGCCGCGCCATTTACGCAAATATAAACAGATTGTACCATAGATGCGCCCGAAGCAAAATGATCGGAAGTCCAGTTTACAGATGGCGCTCTTCCGGCTATGCTGCATATTCCGCAGTGAGAGGCAGTCAACCACAAATAGCGGAGCATTGGCTCCAAAGAGAGGCTATTGGCAAAGAAGAAGTGGTCTAGACAGAGGGCGCGCGCCCAATTGCAGGGGATGAACTACGTTACAATGCGACAAAACAACCCTTCTACCTTTTCTGCCAACGGAGGAAGGCGCTTATGACGAAACGACTGGGCATTTACAGCCGCTTACTCAGCTATTTGCGACCTTATGGGAAGCAGGTACTGCTGGCCTACGGCGGCATGTTGGCGGCCACGCTCCTCAATCTTTTTGTGCCGCAGTTGATTAAAGATGCGATTGACCGGGGGGTGAATGCCGGCATTTCCCGCCCCCTCTTTATTGCCGGCGGCATCATCCTCAGCATAGCCGTTGTTCGTGGCGTGGCTGGATTTTGCGAACTCTTCTTTGGCGAATGGCTCACCCATCGCGTTGCTTACGATCTGCGTAACCAATACTATGATCGGGTGCAAAATCTGCCCTTTGCCTTTCACGATCAGGCGCATACCGGCGACCTGATGAGCCGGGCCACCAGTGACATTGGCGAGACAGAACGGTTTATTGGCGTAGGCATGATGGGCCTGTTTGCTACCAACCTCATGCTCATCGGTGTGATGGCGGCCATGCTTTTGGAAAACTGGCAGTTAGCCCTGCTTGCTTTGCTGCCTGTGCCCATTCTGGTTTATTCGACGCTGCGATTTGGCCACATTGTGCGCAATATGTCTCAAACCGTACAGGCTCAGGTTGGCGCTATTTCTAAGACGATGCAAGAGAGCCTGACGGGCATTCGCGTTGTCAAAGCGTTTGCCCGTGAACCATACGAGCTGGAAAAATTCGATAGAGAAAACAACCAATGGTTATCTGACCGGTACGGTTTGATTTTGCAGTGGGCCAACCATTGGCCTTTTTTCACCTTTCTGGTGGCGACCAGCATCTTTTTGCTGCTGTGGTTTGGCGGGCCGCGAGCGTTGGCCGGCGACATTACTGTAGGCACGCTCTTTGCCCTTATTTCCTATGTGCTTATGTTGAGCGGGCCCGTGCAGCGGCTTGGCTTTCTCGTCAACCTGGCAGCTTCCGCCGGCGCCAGCGCTTCACGTGTCTTTGAAATCGTGGACACGCCTGATGAAGTGGGCGACCGTCCTCAGGCGATCGATCTGGAGCGCGTCCAGGGTGCAGTCACCTTTGACCACGTCAGCTTTGGTTACTACGACAACCAGCGCATTTTGCACGATGTTTCCTTCGATGTCCTGCCCAGCCAGACAGTCGCCTTGATTGGCCCCACCGGTTCGGGTAAATCCACCATCACCAACCTGATTCCTCGCTTTTACGAACCCAGCCACGGACGGGTGTTGGTTGATGGGCACGATGTGCGCGACGTCACCGCCCACAGTTTGCGCCGGCATATTGGCATTGTGCTGCAAGAACCCTTTTTGTTCAGCCAGACGATTGCCGAGAATATTGCCTATGGCAAACCGGACGCTTCTCTGGACGAGATTGTCACCGCCGCTAAAGCCGCGCGGGCGCACGATTTTATTCAGGGGTTCCCTGACGGCTATGAAACCCGTGTGGGCGAACGGGGCGTGACCGTCAGCGGTGGTCAGAAACAGCGTATCGCTATCGCGCGCGCCCTGCTGGCCGACCCGCGCATTTTGATCCTGGACGACTCAACCAGCAGTGTGGACACGGAAACGGAGCATCTTATTCAAGAGGCGTTGAACGTGCTGATGGCCGGGCGGACAACCTTCATTATTGCCCAACGCCTGTTGACACTGAAAAATGCGGATTGCATTCTGGTGTTAGATGAGGGGCGGATTGTGGAGCGCGGCACGCACCAGGAGCTTTTGACCCACAGTGGTCTGTATCGCCAGATTTATGACCTGCAGCTGCGCGATCAGGAAGAATTTGTGGCTTTGCAGGAGCGCATGGCTGCTGTTGCGCGTCGGGCATTATGAGCGGGTAAGATGCCCACGCTACGGAGAAAGGAAAGATCATGTTCAAAGCACGTACAAAAGAAGAAGAGGAACGCCTCCGTCGCGAGGCGCGCATTAAGGACCTGCTGCCCGATGAAAAAGATGAGGACATTTTGGGTAGGGCGTATGACAGCCGGTTGACGGCTCGCCTGCTGCGCTACAACTTGCCTTATGGACGGCGCTGGGTTTTGGCGCTGTTGTTAATGACGGCCACTTCCTTATTTAGTGTGGCAGGCCCCTGGTTAATTGGGCGGGCAATTGACGATGGCGTGCGCGCCGGCAACTGGGAACAGCTTCGCCTGTGGACAGCCATATTCATCGCCGTTGCTCTGGGCGAGTGGGTCACCAATCGTTTCCGCGTCGCTATTATGGGGTACGTGGGCACGCGGGTAGTAGCTGACATTCGCAGCGATCTGTTTCGCCATCTGCACCGTCTGTCGCTCAATTTTTACAACAACTACAGCGTAGGCCGCCTGATGAGCCGGCTGCTGAGCGATGTGGATGTGCTGCAAGATTTCATCACCTGGTCTATCACAGGCCTGGTGCGGGCTGTTTTTACCTTAGTGGGAATCATTGTGGCCATGCTGGCGCTAAACTGGCAGTTGGCGCTGGTGGCGTTTGCAGTGCTGCCGCTGATGGTGATTTTGACCAATTATTGGCGGGTACGGGTGCGCCACGTTTACCGGGCGACGCGGACGCGGCTGTCGCTGATCAA
>CAZDSN010000649.1:0-2866 GCA_964507675.1 uncultured Ardenticatenaceae bacterium
CCCCTCCTCCTTGGAGGACTGCCCCTTGAGGGGGAAGGGGGTTGGGGGATGGGGGTCTGTCCCCCGTTTACCAAATCATTTCCCCAAACCTCAAAAGCGCGTTCATACGAAAGACTTAACCGCTAAACTGTCTTTAGATATTCCCGAATCAGCAGCGCCGCCGTAGCCCCTTCCCCGGCAGCGCTTGCTACCTGCTTCGTGCTGCCGGCACGCACATCACCCGCCGCAAAAACACCAGGAACAGACGTCTCCAGAAAAGCCGGTTCGCGCCCCTTAAATTCTGCCAAAGGCGGCCTGTTATGCACCAGATCATGACCCGTGACAATAAACTGCCACGGATCCAGCCGCACCCCGCTGTTCCCTAAAAATCCGGTATTGGCATCCAGGCCAATAAAGATAAACGCCCCATCTATAGCCATCTCCTCCCGGGTGTTATCTTGGTTATTGAGCAGCTTGAGCGTGTGCAGCCTGGCGTTTGCTCCGGCAAATGCTGTGACTTCAGTGTTAAACCGGACTTCAACTTTGGGATCATCCAGCACAGCTTCTTCAATGACCCGGCTGGCTTTGAAGGCATTGCTGCGTACCAATATCGTTACTTTGTCTGCATATTTAGTCAGCATCAGACTTTCTTCAGCGGCGCTGTTGCCGCCGCCCACCACAGCCACGTGTTTGCCCTTGTAAAATGGCCCATCACAAGTGGCGCAGAAGTGAACGCCTGCCCCAATGTAGTCGGATTCCCCGCTTACGCCCAGGCGACGATAACGGCTGCCTGTGCTGATTAACAGAGCGCGGGCGCTGTATTCGCTGTTGTCGGTGGTGACCACGCTGTGATAGTTTTGGCGGCGGTAAATGCCGGCAACTTCCTGCGCCTGCAAAATTTCCACGCCAAACCGTTCGGCCTGCTGCCGCAGCCGTTCCGAAAACGCCATGCCGCCAATGCTTTCGGGAAAGCCGGGCAAATTATCCAGCTTTTCGGTGGCGGCTGCCTGCCCACCAATGGCCGCGCGTTCAATCACCAGGGTATCAATGGCTTCGCGGGCGGCGTACAGAGCAGCCGTAAGCCCGGCGGGGCCGCCGCCAAGAACAATCAGGTCATAGTGGGAGCGGCTGGCTCTGGTTTTCAACCCCAATCTGGCCGCCAGTTCGGCGTTGCTCGGTTCCGCCACGGTAGAGCCATCGGCAAAAACGATGGTGGGAATGATGCGTCTGCCCTGGTTGGCCTTGATCACAAACTGTTCGGCCTCCGGGTCTTGTTCGATGTTGATCCACTGGTAGGGAATCTGGTGTTCCCCTAGAAATTGTTTGCTGCGGCGGCAGTCCGGGCACCAATAAGCGCCGTAGACGGTGATCTGTGGTTCAGACATACAGTTCATACTCCTTCAAGTTGGATTGGCGCTGCATCCAGCAGCATCGCTTCATTATTTGGACGATGTCAGCCGCGGTAATATTTCGCCTTCGTTGGAGCAGTTCAACTTCTCCATAGAAGCTGAACTGCTCAAGAGTGTGCATTGTTTTCGGTCGGGCGCGTGCTAGAATCAAGTTAATGCGACAGTTATGGCAACATAGCCGCATCAAGAATCTGCCTGTTTGTGAGGAACTGCCCTGATGGACCCACATGCCCCCCTTCATCCTGGCCGGATTGTCTTGTTTGGCTCCGGTGAGACGTTGGCTTCCAGTGGTAAAACGCATGAATATACCGCGCAGCAGCTAGGAGAGCCGCCCCGTATCAGCATTCTGGAGACGCCGGCCGGTTTTGAACCCAATTCGGATCGGGTTGCCGGCAGAATCGGTGAGTTCCTGGCGCGGCGATTGCAGAATTACCAGCCAGAGATCCAGGTACTGCCCGCGCGCCAGCGAGGCACGCCCTTCAGCCCCGATGAGAAAGCGATTGTCGCCCCCATCCTGCGCTCTAACTGGCTGCTGTTAGGTCCTGGCAGCCCTTCGTATGCCGTGCGCCAGCTACGCGACAGCCTGGCGCTGCACATGATTCGCGCCCGCCATCACCTGGGAGCTACCCTGATGTTATCCAGCTCCGCTACATTGGCTTTTAGCGCCCATGCTTTGCCCGTCTATGAAATATACAAGGTGGGCGAAGACCTCCATTGGAAGCCGGGGCTGGATTATTTCGACCAGTTTGGTCTATCGCTGATTGTAATTCCCCACTGGAATAACCGTGATGGGGGGGACGAGTTAGATACGAGCCATTGCTACATGGGGCAGGCGCGATTTGAACAGTTGCGGCAGCTTTTGCCGGCACGTCAAACCATCCTGGGCATAGACGAACACACCGCGCTGGTTATTGACCTGGTGCGGGGAGAGTGTCGCGTCATGGGGTCAGGACGGGTGACCATCCTGCGCCAGGGAGAAGCGGAAACTGATACCCTGCCTATCCCATCTGGAAGAACGTTTCTGCTAGCGACGCTGGGCGACTGGCATTTGCCGCCGCCGGGATCCGGCGTGCCGCCGCACATTTGGGCAGAAGCCCTGGCGGCGCAGGCGCAGTTGGCGGAAGCCGCCCCGCTGCGCCCGCAGCCTTCGCCGCAGGTGCTGTCCCTGGTGCAAGAACGAACGGCGGCGCGCAGCCAACGGCAGTGGCAGACAGCCGACCAATTACGCCAACAAATTCTGGCGCTGGGCTGGCAGGTAATGGACGCGCCAGATGGCCCTGAATTGGAACCAATCCCCCGCTGACGCGGTACTGCTCACACCGCCCTCGCCAGGGAAGGGGTAATGTAGGGCGAGGGCGCGCAGCGCCCCTCGCCCTCTGGAAAAGCCCCCTCCCCCGTGGGGGACTGCCCCTTCAGGGGGAAGGGGGTTGGGGGATGGGGGTCTCTGTTCTAATACCGAATTATTTTCTTAAACCCCA
>CAZDSN010000650.1:0-2861 GCA_964507675.1 uncultured Ardenticatenaceae bacterium
GGTGCACCCCAACGGCATTCCGCACGGGCCGCACCCAGGAACCTATGAAGGGTCTATTGGCAAAGCGCGCACCGATGAACTGGCGGTGATGATTGACACCTTTCACCCGCTGCGCATGACTGTGTATGCGCGCGCTTATGAAGATGAGCATTACGCTTATAGCTGGCTGGCAGAAAAGCAGGCAGCGGCTGTATAGGGCAAGGGGCGCTGCGCGCTCCTCGCCCACCATTCCCCCTTCCTGGCAATGATCCTTAACCCGGCTGATTTAGCCAGCCACGAACGATACAAGTTAATCATTGGCACGATCCTGCCGCGTCCTATCGCCTGGGTCAGCAGCATGGATGCTGCCGGCAACCTGAACCTGGCGCCCTTCTCCTATTTCACTGCCGTTTGCCCCAACCCTATGACCCTGTTGTTCTGCCCTGGCGTCCACCCTGACGGGCAGAAAAAGGACACCTGGCGCAACATTGAGGCCGTACCTGAGTTTGTCATCAATCTCACCAACGAAGAAACGGCGTGGGCCATGAACCTGTCCGCTACTATTCTGCCGCCTGGCGCGTCGGAGTTTGCCTGGGCCGGCGTCACCCCTGTTCCCAGCCAGACGATCCGCGTGCCGCGCGTGGCCGAAGCGCCTGTTTCTTTTGAGTGCCAGTTGCAGCAAATCATGGTGGTCAATGACCAACCTGGCGGCGGCGCAGCCATCTTTGGGCGCGTGCAGTGCATTCACATTCGGGATGATATTTACGTGGATGGGTATGTGCAGCGGGAGGCGCTGCAGCCCATTGGTCGCCTGGCAGGCAACCATTATGCCCGCATCACCGATACCTTTGAGATGCGCCGGCAGCCGCCGCCGTTAGAACAGGCAACAAAAAACAGGCAACAGGCAACGAAAAAGTGGCAAGGCGGTGCAGTTTGACTTGACTTGCATAACTGCCAACATCAGAGAAAATGGGGGAACAAGTTTGTCAGAGTAGAATCCGGAGCTTTGTCAGTAAAGCGTTGAGAACAATGCCATGAAATCATCAAAAAACAAAAATACCCTTCCTGCCCCCCCCGTCACCGGGCTGTTGGTGATGTTTGGATTAGGCCTGGTTGCGATGCTGTTCCTCTTTGGCTGGTCGCTCGGCTGGGGCTGGCTCATCACCCGCTTCCTTTCCTTCACCTTGTTTGAAGGCACCCTGATAATGCTTCTGATAACGCTGGCCGTCCTCACGTTTGTGGCGCGCGTCACGGCCGCAGGCATGCCATCCGAGCCGTCGTGGCTTGATGAGGATTGGGACGAGGATGAGGACGATGACGATGAAGATTACTCCATCCCACCCACACGATTTTGGAAGCGGGAGAATGAACGCACTGCCGAAAAGTTCACTCATTATGTGCTGTCCAATGAAATTTTTGCGCAGGTCAGCGGTTCTCCTCAAACACGGGGATTCATGGGGGAACCGCAACAGCAGGAGTTGTCTATTCGTCTCGGAGAGCTGGCGCTGGAGGTGCTAAAGAAAAAACGCAAGAATGCGCGTGATCTGTCTATTACGATCAGCCAATTGCAGCAACAAATGAAGCAAATGAATCTGCAGCCGTATGATCCAGAGCTATTGACGCTGGCGGTGAATGTCGTGAATGATTTGATCATGGAAGACAGCAACGACGACAGTATGTTATCAGACATCATCCGCCAGAAACTCTGGCTCAACCAGATTTAGGAGTTCCTATGTCTCTCCCCACACTTGCCGATTGGCCATCTACCAGTCAGGCTCTGCACCAGGCCGCCCGTGTGCTGGGGGCTGTGCGTCTGTTGACGCACGGTGAGGAACCGCTCTATCTGGAATTGGCTCTGGCTGTCAGGCCAGAAGGTCTCTCCAGCGACACCTTGCCCCAGGGGGGGGAGGTCGTATTGGATTTCCAGCAAGCGGCATTGGTCTACACTGCCGCCGGCGGTCAGGGTATCCCCATCTCCTTGAGCGACCATACACAGGCTTCTTTGTTGGAAAAGCTGCTGGAAACGCTGGCCGGGGACGGGGCTCTTTCCCTCTCCCGCTCCGCCGACCAGACCTGGCAGGACAGCCTGTTTGCCGCCTTGAGCGAGTCAGGGCGACGGGCTGTGCCGGCGTCAGAGGTGTTGAGCCACGACATACCGCTGCGGGTCAATCAGCAGACAGCCAGCGACTATGCCGGCATTCTCTACGCCGTTTTCACAGGCCTGGCTCGCTGGCGCGCCCGTTTGTCAGGCATGACCTCGCCATTGGTCGTCTGGCCGCACCATTTTGATTTGTCTGGCTTGTGGTTTTTGAATAATGAACTGGACGACTGGCAGCCACATCTGAACTTCGGTTTTGCCCCCTTCAGCGACGGGCTGGACCGCCCTTATTTATACGCCTACGCTTATCCATATCCCAGTACATTCACGCCGCCGCCGCTGCCCCCGCCTGCGCGTTGGCATACGGAGGGGTGGCAAGGCGTTGTTCTGAGTTACGATGATATGCTTCCCACGCATGATCTGGCCGAGTATGTGGAACAGGTCTGTCAGACGATCTATGCCGGCTTACTGCCTCTGATTCTCAAGGCATGAACTGAACAAGGGCAATTAACGATGGCAGACATCACCCTGCGCGAATGCCAGGAAGTAACTGACCAGTGGATACAGACCATTGGCGTGCGCTACTATGGCGAGTTGACGAACCTGGCTATCCTGATGGAAGAAGTGGGGGAATTGGCCCGCCTCTTTGCCCGCGAATTTGGCGAACAAAGCTTCAAAGAGTCAGACAAGGGGCGCGACCTGGGGGATGAAATGGCTGACATTTTGTTTGTGCTGATTTGCCTGGCCAACCAGACGGGGGTGGACCTGACTACAGCCTTGCAGC
>CAZDSN010000651.1:0-2859 GCA_964507675.1 uncultured Ardenticatenaceae bacterium
CTGGGGGAAGGGGGTTGGGGGATGGGGGTCTGCTCAAATTGCCGGCTGGAAGCCGGCGCTCCCCCTTTCCCCCGCAAAAGCATAACTGGTCTACAACCGCCGTGCGCTGTATCCTTGATACCTGTACAAGATTCGTCAAAACAACCTTGACACACTACAACAGCGTGTAAGCCCTGAACCCTAACAACCTGATGCCGGCATTCAACGTAAAGAACGCATAACAACCCAAAAGTCGGCGACAGACCTCAGGCAAGGATAAACCGCATGGCCGGAGAAAACAGCATTCGTTATCGTCAAAAACAAATCCATTACATCAACGCCGCCAACAGCATCACCGTTTTGCGCTTTCCCCTACTCATTCTGGTTGTCTGGCTTCTGTATGAGGGAGGGAGTGCCGGCAGAATGGCGGCAGTTGTTCTGGTTGCCCTCCTTATCTTCATGGATACATTGGATGGCATCGTCGCCCGCCGGCGTGGCGAAACAACCCTCCTGGGCAGCGCCCTGGACATTGCCACGGATCGCGCGGTGGAAATTGTCTTGTGGGTCGTCTATGCCCACCTGACGTTGATCCCCGTGATCATTCCGTTGGTGGTCATCATTCGCGGCGCCTTGACTGATTCCATCCGCAATGTGGCCGTGCAGCACGGCATTTCCGCCCACGCCATGATGCGTACCCGCCTGGGGAAATGGCTGGTAGCTTCCCCCCCCATGCGCACCGGGTACGCCCTGGTTAAAATCGTCGCCTTTGTCACCCTGGCCCTGACCCTGGCCCTGCAATCCGGCGGCGCGCCCTGGGCCGGCGTCTACCAGACCGCCGTCGTCGCCAGTTGGCTGGCCGTCGTCATCTGCCTGGCTCGCGGCCTGCCCGTCATCCTGGAAGCCCCCGCCTTTTTCCAATCCCTGGAAAAGTGAGGGTTTGTCTCAAATCAGTTGAATTGTTGCTGAAGTGGTAGAAGTTCCCTGTTAGCCATTCACCAATTCACCAATTAATTATTTCCTCCCTCAACCCAAATGAACCATGCCCTTTTCTCAAGTATTGACCTATGCGCCTGGAAAATGTGCTGAACAACAAAACCATCACCCAAAACGGCATCCGATTCGCTCAGGCCTTGCCGCCGCGCATGGGGTATACGTTGTCGGATTGGGCGGCGGCGGTGATAGCCTTCGCCCGCCCAGCCATCTACCGGACAGTGCAGACCAATTTACGCCACGTGTTAGGGGCAAATGTTGACCCGGCGCGTCTGGCAGCAGCCACCCGCGCCGTCTTTGCCAACGCCGCCCGCTTTAACTATGAGTTCTTCCACGCCATAGATTATAGTGAGGCCCAACTGGTGCGGGAGATATTTATTCCGCCGGAGATGGTGGCCATGATTCAGGACAACACCGCGCAGGGCAGAGGGACGCTATTGTTGGGCACGCATATGGGCAATTTCAATCTGGGCATTTTAGGGTTGAGCGCCTGCGGGTTATCCATTCAGGCGCTATCGCTGGCGAACCCCAACCAGGGCTTTGTGCTGCTTAACCGGCTGCGGGGCCGCGGCGGGATGTACCTGACCCCGATTACGCCCCAATCACTGCGCCAGGCTATTGGGCACTTAAAGCGGGGGGGAGTGGTCATGACGGCCTTTGATCGCCCTATTCCAGAAGAGCGGCAGTTGGTGACGTTTCTGGGCAAACCCGCCTATTTTGCGCCAGGGCCGGCGCGGCTGGCAGTGATGACGCGGGCGTGCGTGGTCATGGGCAGTTGCCATTATGAGCCAGACACCGGGCACGTGCTGCACGCGCAGCCGGTGGAGATGACGTACACGGGAGATAAGCAGCAGGATATTGCCACCAGCGTCGCCCGTATGGCGCAGGTGCTAGAACACTACGTCCGCCAGCGCCCAGAGCAGTGGATGATGTTTTACCCTTTCTGGCCGGAGGTTGGGCAGTAGTAACCATGATTGACACGCTCCTGGAGATGATGCGGTCCCTGTGGACGAATCTGCAGCAAGGCCAACTGCCGGAGTTGGGGCATTGGACCTATTTTGTGTTGGCTGTGCTGGTGGTTGTCCAGGGGCCGCTGATGACTTTGTTGGGCGCCGCGGCCGCCGCGGCAGGATTATTGAAACTGCCGTTTGTATTTCTGGCAGGCGTCTTGGGGAACCTGTCGGCGGATGTCTTGTGGTATTACGTGGGGCGTGCCGGCAAAATTCCCTGGTTTTTGCGTTTTACATCCCCTGCCCGGCGTCCACAAGCAGAAGAAAGAATTAAAATATTGCAGCAGAGCATGAACAAACACAGCGTCAAACTACTGCTGCTGGCCAAATTATCCACCGGTTTTGTGGTTCCCACCCTCATTGCAGTAGGCCTGGCCCGCGTCCCCTGGAAACGATGGTTTCCCGTTGCCTTCCTGGGCGAGACAATATGGACGGGGAGTCTGGTGCTAATTGGTTATTTCGCCAGCAGCTACGTCGCCCGCTTCAGCCAGAATGTGCGTCTATTCGGCCTGGTTGTGACAATCATCTTGATGTTTGTCTCTGTCTGGCTGGTACATCGTTACTTCAAGCGCAATGGCTTTACAACCAGCGAATAACCTGGCCCTATCCTTATGAAAATGACAGGCATGCCCGGCACCCAGACAGCAGCATTAGTCGGAATCCACCAGCCCGCGCGGACCAGATAACGGCGCAGCACCCACCATGGCGGCCAGATGTTTGGGGGGCAGTCAACGGAAATGAAGGCGCGCCAGACATTTTATTTTTTGATCATCAAAAGTGCGTTCGTTTGCGTCGCCCTCAACGCGCTTTAGCGCGTTTTCTGTACCAGCCTATGAATTCATTCATAGGCAATAGCGACCAGATTGAGAATTGTCGGTGT
>CAZDSN010000652.1:0-2858 GCA_964507675.1 uncultured Ardenticatenaceae bacterium
CAAACTGTTAGTTTGCGCCATTTTTCTCCGCGCCCTCCGCGTCTCCGCGTGAAACTATTTTCGAAGGAGCATAACATATGCAGCCAGACCAGAGTGTGCCCTCCAAAACGCAGGGAAAAACGATAGAGCCTGGACAGGAGAAGAAACCGTATCAAAAGCCGCAGTTACAGCATTATGGTGATGTGCGCGACTTGACGTTAAGTCCGTCGCCTGCCCCCGAATTTGAAAGCGGGCAGGGTTTTGGCTTCCGCAGTTAAGCATGCTCGAAGTGAGGCAGTGTCACTGAAGGAAACCTCGCTTGAGTACATTTTTTGCAAGTTGAGGCTCTGTTTCTGCCGGCATGTTACCGTCTGCGCCTGTCATTGTCTTGTGGGTCTCGTCACCTGAGACCAATCAAGCATCTTCTTCATATGCTTATGGGGTAGCCGGTTATATCCTGGTCAGCAACCAGCCGGTGGCAGAGATAGCTCACTTTATTCTGCCAGACTCTCCCTCCCTGCCAGACCCTCTCTCCTTGCCAGAGACCGCTGCCCGCTTTTCCCATGCGTCCCCGCCCCAAGGCAGCCGCCTGGTTTTTGACGGGCTGGCCTGGTGGGGAGGGCGGCAGCGCCACATCACCTCCCAGGCGACAGATGAAGCGATCTGGCTGACGAACCCAGAGGCTGGCGTTGCCGTGGTGAGCCATATGGGGCGGCAAATCACGCTCCTTCTGTCCCCCACAAACGAACGAGCATATCTGCCGCTGCTGGGACCGGCTCTTGTTCTGGCGCTGGCCCTGCAAGGCGTCTTTTGCCTTCATGCCAGTGCGGTTGTCGCTGGCGACCGGTTGGTGGCTTTTCTGGGAGAATCGGGGCGGGGCAAGTCTACTTTAGCGGCTTATCTGGCTCTGGATTGGCGGCGGTTGGCGGACGATATACTGCCGCTGGCTGCTGGCAAAACCGCCCCTGCTCTGGCCTGCCTCCCATTCCCCCAACCGCTGGCGGATCTCGTAGAAATAGCTGCGGCCATGCCGCTGTCCGCTGCCTATGTGCTTGACGACGGCGAGTTGTCGCTGCAGACGCTGCCGCCAGCGGCGGCGACACTGTCCCTGGCGCGGCATACGGTGGCTGCCAGACTCTTCTCCCCGAATCTGTTGGCGCATCACTTCGACTTCTGCGCCCGGTTGGCCGCAGCCATACCGGTCAAAAGCCTGCGTTACCGCCGATGCTATACGGCTTTACCTGCTGTCCGCCAGGCAATTGCCGCCGATTTGAGAGGGAGAGCGCCGTCGAAGGCAATTGACCTGAAGTAAACTTTCAGCCAGAACCTGTAGAGAGGGGACGATTACCCTTATGCAAACGCAACGTGTTTTCCGCTGTCCACACATCCTGTTCCGTGAATTGGCGGGTGAATCCGTGTTGCTTGACTTGCAGACAGGACAATACTATGGTCTGGATGCCGTTGGTACACGAGTCTGGCAGTTGCTAAGCCAATTCGACGATTGGCTACAGTTAGGCCAGGTATTGTTGGCGGAGTATGACGTAGATCAAGCCGTGCTGGAGCAGGATTTGCAGGAACTACTGGCACAGTTGGCGCAAGCCAATCTGGTGGCGCTGCAAACAGAGGACGGGATGGCGTGATGGACGGGCATATGCAAGAGAATCAATGCCCGGTGGGAGTATTACCCCTGACCTGGCATGAATTACCTGCCTTTTTCTTCGCCTGGTTTGGCTTGATTCGGGTCGCCTTCTGGTTGCGCTGGCGTAGTCTGGCCTGGGTTTGGCGTCGGGTGGGGCGGCGAGCGCCGCTGCGCTTGCCTGTAACGCCCATGACTCCGCAGCGGTTAGCCTTCCTGGTGGACACTGCCGCTGCTTACGCGCCCTTTCCAATGACTTGTTTGCCTCGTGCACTCTTTTTGTGGGGGTGGCTGCGGCAGTATGGCCTGCCGGCAAACTTGCGCCTGGGTGTGCGTAAGCAAGAGGGGATGCTTCTGGCCCATGCCTGGTTGGAGTACGAGGGCGTTATTCTGAACGACAACCCTGCTCACGTGGCGCAGTATGCGCCGTTTGACCTGGTGGAGGCCAACAGCTTGCCCGGTCGCTACTGGTTTTAATGCCAGTAACCTGCCCGGTATCTTCGACACTCCGCCTGGCTGTTGCCGCTGGATATGCCCCGCAGGCGCAAACGGCCTGGCTGGCGGCTTGCTGCACGGTGGATTGGACGGCGCTGGTACAGGAAGCTGCGGCTGCCGGCATTGCTTCCCTGTTGTACGAAACGGTACGGGCATTGCCAGAGGCGTGCGTGCCTGCCGCCGTCTATCAGGAACTCCATGCCCGGTATGTGCAGACTGGATTGCTAAACGCCTATTTACTATCACAGTTTGCGGCGGTGGTGCAGGCGTTATCCCGCGCCGGGGTTGAGCCGATTGTGTTGAAAGGCGCGGCGTTAGCGGCGGCTGTCTATGACAATGTAGCCCTGCGCCCTATGAGTGATCTGGATCTGCTTATCCCTTTCGCTGATTTACCCATGGCGCAATCCTGCCTGGCGGCGCTAAATTTTACGCCGCTGGCGCCGCCGCCATTTGCCAATAATTCAGGTCTGTTTTGGAGCCAACTCCTGCTGCGCCGCGCTGCCTGGCAACCTGTATCAGTGGAACTCCATTGGGCCTTGCTGGATATTCCTTATTACGCCCGCCGCTGGCCAGAGTCAGAACTACGGCAGCGCAGCCAGCGCATCCTGGTGGAAGGAGTAACGGCGCGGGCGCTGGCCGTAGAAGACCAACTGCTACACCTGTGCGCTCACAACTTTTACCATCATTTGGGACGGTTGGCGCGGGTGGGGCCAGACGTAGGATACCTTTAGCGACAATACCAACTGGA
>CAZDSN010000653.1:0-2850 GCA_964507675.1 uncultured Ardenticatenaceae bacterium
CGGGTGTTGTATTCCGTGAATCTTTGCAACCGGACTCGCCCGCGTTCCAGATTAGCCACGTTCAGGTCGAGAAAACCCACTTCGTCGGCATAGCTATAGGCAATAGCCTCGCCAGTGGGCGACCAGGCATAATTACCGCCCCACCAGCCATACGTGGCGGGATAGGCTTCAATGATTTGTTCCGGCGCGAAAGGCAATTGCTCATTTTGGCGTATGTCGCCCAGCCACAGGTCGTTGTTAGCTTCCCAACCGGGCGGCAGGTCCGTGGCCGCGGCAGTCGTGAAGGCAATCTGGGGCAGTTCCAGGCGGGCCGGATTCCAACCCGCCCAGAGCACGTTGTCCACGTCTAGCGGGCGCGGCGCGGCGCGGCGCTCCGTGCTGATGAGCCACAGGCTGTTGAAGGTAGTGGTTTCGGTCGTGGTTTGGGTATACAACAAGTAGTCGCCGGCGGGGGAGAGGGCAAATACGCGCCCGTCCAGGTTGCTACCAGTCTCTAGTTGTTCGGGGAAGGCGCTGCTGCTGCGCAGGATGAGGCCGCTGCCGCTGCTGATGTAGGCGAGCGTGCCGGCAAAGCTGACATTCCCCGCCGCTGCCCCAATCCCCACCATCACAATCTCATCTTGCGCCTGTTCAAGCGTGGTTACCTGCGTGGTGCGTCGTTCGGCCTCCAGCCCATCCCGGTAAACAATGCGTACCGTCAACTCTTCTAACCCGGCTTTGCCCCCTTGTATGATCAAGGGCGCATCCTCGGCGCTCATGCTTTCGCTGCGCACGATCTGGCGGCTGAAGGGGACGCTGCGCTCAATAAGGACGACGCTTTCGCGCACCCGCACCACAATGATATTCAGGCCGTCGCTGAGGGGCGTGAATAAGGGAGGCGTGATTTCGTCTGTCTGCCCCAGGGTGACGCCCGCTTCCGCCAGCAGTTCGCGCACGGTGGTGGCGCTGGTGGTAAAGGTGCGGGTGCTGCCGTCTGCGGTGAGCGTGACCTGGGTGGGGGCAGTGCCGGCAAAGGGAGGGGATTGTCCGGCGCAGCCCATCAAAAACAATATAAACAACACGCCTGGCAGCAGCCAGAGGGGAGCCGCAGACGGATTGGCGCCCACCTTTCCCCTTACGCTTCTTCCCACAAACTTCTCACTTCCGGCGACAGCGTATCGGCCACGCGCCGGTTCAAGTTGTCGTCATTGCTCAGCTCTTTTACCCCACGGAATATAGCCAGGATGGGCGCGCGGGCAAACTGCGCATCCGTCACGCCGCTGCGATTGGCAGCCTGCTTTTGAAACCAATATGCAGACAGGTGGTGATCACGAAAATGGGCCAGCCAGAAAACCCGGGTAAGCGAAGCCGCTAACTCCGGCGGCAAAGCCCGCGCCAGCGCTTTCTTCGTGCTGCCGTCCAGATGTAGTCCCAGGGTTTTCAGGACGCCATCACTCCAGCGGCGGGCGTGCTGCCGCGAGCGCAGGCTGCCGGCATTTTGCACATATTGATAAAATTGCTCCACGTTGCTAATTTTCTTGAGTGTTACCATGTTGCCTCCAAAAGATAATGAATTTGTACCCCGCATAAGAATCAACGTCAAGTAATCGGCAAGGCAGCATCGCCAGACGGCGGGAGCCTTGGGCTAAAGCATCTGGCTGGTCCGCGCTCCTCAAGGTATCTCCCAATGGGAATGCTGCGCGAGGGCGGTAAAAGTTTGACGAATCAGCATAAATCAGTATACTTTTTCGGTTGGATTTGCGCATGGCCGCAGCCCAATGATGTTAAAATGCAAGTCCCCTGACCACCACAGGGTCATTATTTTCCCAAAAGGGTTGACAACAGAGGAACGTTATGTCTGAGCAATTTTCTATTGACGCCCAACCGCGCACGGTTGTCGGTAAACAAGTCAAGCAGCTTCGCCGCAATGGTCTGATTCCGGCTGTGATTTATGGTCAGGACGATGTGACCAACATTCAACTGGACAACTTTGAGATTCGCCGGGTGCTGCGTAAGGCTGGCTCCAACGACCTGATTAACCTGAACGTACTGGGCAGCACGCGCACGGCTCTGGTGCGCGACGTGCAGAAGCACCCGGTGCGCGGCGATTTGTTGCACATTGATTTCTACGAAGTCAATATGCGCGAAACGTTGACGACAGAAGTGGAACTGATTATGACGGGTATAGCAAAGCCCGTGAAAGATGGCCTGGGGTCGGTCACGCAGATTCTGCATATGCTGGAAATCGAATGCTTGCCCGATGCGTTGGTGTCGGAAATTGAGTTTGATGCCGGCATGATCCAGACCCCCGACGACAATATCCACGTCAAAGACCTGCCGGTACCCCCCGGCGTTACCTTCCTGGCTGACCCCGAACTCCTGGTAGCCACCTTCGAATACCTCCAGGCCGCTGGCGCAGAAGAGGGAGAAGAGGCTGCCCTTGCCCCCGCTGCCGACATGGTAGAAGTGATCAAGAAAGGCAAGATCGAGGAAGAGTTCTAAGTCATTTCTTCACCCCGTCGCCATGTCAGGTACAGCGGCATCTGCTCCAACTGAAAGGCGCGGTTGGCTGGCAGGTCCCCGGCGTTGGTGGTGGCTGGCCCTGATCTTGCTGGCTGCCGCCATCTTCCGTCTGACAGGCCTTGACTGGGATGATTACCATCATTACCATCCTGACGAGCGTTACATTGCCTGGGTAGCCACCAGCATTGAGTGGCCCTCTTCCTGGGCAGATGCGCTGCAGCCGCAGCGTTCCACGTTCAACCCTTTTTATTGGCCTGCCCAAAACAGCAGCAAAGGTGTCGTCGCGCCTAAAGATGAGGCGCGACGATTTGCTTATGGTCACGTCCCTTTATACCTGGGGGTGGCGGT
>CAZDSN010000654.1:0-2849 GCA_964507675.1 uncultured Ardenticatenaceae bacterium
TCCTCGGTGCGCATAGGCGCGAGTGTGCACGCCGTGCTGTGCAGCGACGCCAACTTTGGCGGCGTCTGCGAAACCTTCACCACTGACGATCCCGACCTGGCCAATAACCCCATTGGCAGCAATCAGGCCAGTTCACTCCAGGTACTGCCGGGAAATACGCCAGACTAATAAGGAGTTAGCTGCACCAGGTGACCAAGAAGGATCAAGCTTTGGAACTCCTGTAGGGATCAGGTTTGACGGTACAACATCACGACCAACTGAAGATCAAGATTTCGCCGATTTCGCGGATCAAATCTGCGTCATCTGCGAAAGCCTGATCCATTTTTCCTGACGAGCAACGAGAATCTATGAACGAACTGCTGCAACAACTGAGTGAAGCTGTCGGAGTTTCAGGGGAAGAAGGGGATATACGTCTGCTTATCCGCAACCTGATTGCCGATTACGTAGACGAGTGGCGCGTAGACGCCGTTGGTAATTTGCTGGCGCTGAAGAGAGGAGATGGCCGCTCGGATCTGCGCGTTATGGTGGATGCCCACATGGACGAAGTGGGGCTGATGATCACCAATGTGGACAGCATGGGCACAGCCCGGTTTGAAAAAGTTGGCGGACTGGATGACCGGATGCTGTTAGGGAAGGTGGTGCAGGTCGGGCCGAAGAAATTAACAGGCGTCATCGGGGCGCGGCCGGTGCATTTGCTGAACACAGCCATCGAACGGTCGCAGGTAGTCAAGGCGAGCGCTATGCGCATTGATGTGGGGGCCAGCAGCAAGGATGAGGGGCAGGGCAAAATGAAAGTGGGCGACCGGGCCACGTTTCTGACGCCTTACCAGGAATATGGCGACATTGCCATGGGTAAAGCGCTGGACAATCGGGCCGGCTGCGCTATTCTCATTGAACTGCTGCGCGGGGAACGCTTCCCCTTTGACCTGCACGCCGCCTTCACGGTGCAGGAAGAGGTGGGCATGGCCGGGGCGCACGTCGCCAGCTTCACCATCGAACCGGATGTGGCTCTGGTATTGGAATGTACGCCCGCCTATGACCTGCCCATCGAGCGGGATATCAGCCCCAATGTAGCTTTAGGGCGGGGCCCCAGTATCTACGTCATGGACAGCCGCACTATTCAAGACCCGCGTCTGGTGAGCCATATCCTGCGTATGGCGGATGAATTGGGCATTCCCTTCCAGATCCGGCAGCCCGGCGGCGGCGGCACCAATACGGGCGCCATTCAACGGGCAGGCGTGGGAATGCCGGCAGCCACCATTGCCGTCCCCGGTCGCTATCTGCACGCGCCAGCCTCTATGATTAACCTGAGCGATTACGCCCACGCGCGCCAACTGGCTGACGCCACGCTGCGCGCCCTTACTCGCGATTTGTTGGTTCGCTAATTCGTACCGATTGGCACAGCAACATCTCCCCATTTCTGCATGAGACTATTTTTAGGAGCCAGCTATGAGCATACATACGGATTCGCCCCGGCGACCTTACTGGCACGTTGATGCCAAGTGGATCACCGGGCTACTTTTGTTTGTGAGCCTTTCTGTAACGTTTCTGGCGTTTAATTTGTGGCAGGTGACAGCAGCAGAACCCGGTATTAATGCCTTGACGCTGCTGTTGGCCTCTGCTTTTAGCCCGGAAGGGCTGGACAGCGAGGCAGATATCGCCTTGATGCAAGAACAACTACGGGAGAGTGGCACGGGAGAGATCCAACCCGTTCCAGGCCTGCGCATCACCATTCGCACTGAGGACATCGCTGATCTGTCGCCGCGTGAAGTGCGGTTGTTCTTCTTCCGGCAGTGGGCGGAACCGCTTTATTATCAGGGCGCAGCAGGGCTGGCGGAACTGGCAGACGACCCGGCTATGCGCCAGAGTATCGAAGAGGGCATTGGTCCGCTGGCTTTGTTGTCGGCAGAAAGTCACCAACAACTGCGCCCGGTCTGGATTGGGCTGACGCTGGTTGATTTACTGCTGTTACTGCTGCTGATTGTTTTTAGCTACCGGTTCGGGCGGTTGAGCAGCCCTGGGTGCGTGTTGTTCCTGGCGGCTTTTCCGGCCGCCCTGCTGCTGGTGATTGCTCGCCAATCCTGGTTGAACCAACTGACAACAGCGCCGCCTACTGGAGAATCGTTATCAGATCGCCTGTTGAATCTGACGGCGACGGCGCTGCCTGGACTGCTGGACCTCATCCTACGCAACTATCTTGTCGTTGCCGCCGTGGGTCTGGGTCTGGTCTTGCTGGCGGTTGCTGGCTCTCTGCTTTGGCCGCAACGGCGGCAGACCGGTCAGTAGTTGTTTTGGGGTATCCAGGGGTTCAACTTCTCGGAGCGGTTGAACCCATGCTAATGTATTTCTTGCGAATTGCCAACGGGATTCTGACGTACGCTCCCTATCATTCAGGCTGTACAGTGGGGCGTATTTTGGCGCGCCCCGACACCATTTCTGGTGCAAGGGAGAAACGAGATGAATTTGAACAAATATACACATCGCGCCCAAGAGGCAATTTTAGAAGCGCAAAATCTGGCGGAAACAGGCCATCACAGCCAGATTGAGCCACTGCACTTGCTGGCGGCGCTGCTGGGGCAGCAAGACGGCGTCGTGCCCCAGATTGTGAACCGCATTGGCGTCAATGCGCGCCAGTTGGCGACGGCGGTGGAGCAGGCATTAGCGCGGCTGCCGCGGGCGTTTGGAACAACGACGCAGGTGAGTCTGTCGCGGGAAGTGTCGCAAATTATCCGCGAGGCGGAAGCGGCAGCGGCGCGGCTGAAGGATGAATATGTCAGTACGGAGCATCTGTTCCTGGCGCTGGTGAGCGCAGCGGGTGAAGTGCGGTCGTTGGGGGTGGTGGCGGATGC
>CAZDSN010000655.1:0-2844 GCA_964507675.1 uncultured Ardenticatenaceae bacterium
CGGCGAAGGTGCCCGAGACGCGAATGCCGGCATTATCCAGGGGCCAATGCCAGGCGTTCCCGTCAGCCGACCAGACGTTAGCCACAGTAAAGGCCACGGGCGTACTCCAGTTGCCAGGGGCGTCGGCTACTTTGGAGCGCGCCCGCCAGAACAACGCGCCGTTCACGGCTCCCGACTGCCAGTAAGTAACGTTATTATTGCTGGTAGTTTCCGCCACGTTATCGTTGCTGGCCACAATATTGGCAAAAGCGTTATCGCTGGCGACCTGAATTTCGTAGACGTAGCTGCCGGCAGGATTCGGCGGCGTATGACCGTCGTGCGCGACATTCTCAATATTGAAGTAAACCTGGTTGACGCGGATTTCGTTGTTAGCCGCCGGGTGCAGCAGGCGCGGCGCGTTGCGGGGACCAACGGCGAACACATTCGAGCCGGCTGTGTTGCCGCTGCCATCCGTCACCTGCACATAAAACCGGTGCCCCACATCGTTAGAACCGTTCGCATCCAGGTTATACCGGTTGGGGCCCGTGCCGGCATCATTGTCCTGAGACGCCTGGTAATTGCCCGCCGCCTGATCGGCGCTGCGATACCATTGGTAGGTATAACCAGCCGTATTGCCATCAAAACCGGTCAGGTTGGTGACCACCAGCACGTCTGTTTCAATGGCCACGTCCCCACCGCGCGCGGGGGCAATCGTGACCGCAACCGGCTGTTGGGCGTAAAGGTAAGAACTCGCCTGCCAGAAGAGCAGGCCCAACAACAGAAAACACGCCAGCGCTGCCGCGCGGCGGTTGAAGGGGGAAAGAGGATAGGGCATCACAGGATTCTCCTCAAATAGGTATGGATTTGAACGACCGCCAGCAACAGCAAGACAAGGTTTGCCGCCAGAAAAGCGGTCACGGCTTTAGAGCGTAAAAGTCGTTCGTGTGAGGAGGATTTCCCCCCTTACAGAACCCCCGCTGAAAAAAAACAATCGCCAGGATCAGCGCAGTGGGCGCGATCAGACCGCGGTGGATGAGGAAACGAAGCGGAGACCCTGGTATTGGTTAAACAATAGCAAACAGGTTTGGAACAACGCTTGAAAATATGCCCCGCAGTATAAAGAAAAACGGGACAAAATTCAAGAAATTCGACAAGGTAAAAAGTTTGTCAGTCAATAGAAATAGGGGTATGGTATAAGCGTGTCAACCAAAGGCACGACGTGCTGCTTTGTCAAGCCTTATTTTGTATCTTCTCGATTTTTCAACCCCAAGGAGAAAAGCAATGTCTATCCAAAAATATGGTTTGATTCTGTTCGTTTTGTTACTGGGCGCCGGCGCGGGTCTGGCGCGGGCTGATGAGTACATCGAAGGCGTCTGCACCCATTACATGGTAGCCGTGGCGCCGCCGATGGCCTTGACCTACGTGTGCGTGGATCACCCCAACCAGTTGATGGGTATTGGCACCAGTAATCCTCAGGCGCGCCTGCACGTAGACCGCGCCATCAGCGTCAATGGTGACGCCGCGCAGAGGATCTCGTTCAGCAACACGGTTGGTTCCATCGGCACGATTGGCCTGACTGCCAATTCCACCCCCCTCAACAGCAAAGGGTCACAGCAGGGCGTCCGCGCTGAAACCGCGGTGCTGCCTACGGGGCATCCGCAGGAAGGCAAGGCCATAGGGCAATTGGCTTACATCGCAGGCTGGTCTGCCTACGGCCACATGGTTGGCGCGCAAGGTTATGGACAGCCCAGGCATTTGTCGAACTTTGATGGCGCATCTATCTCGCGCGGTCTTGGCGGCAATTTCATTGGCGGGCCAGACCCAAACTTCGTCCTGTCGCTGAACAGCACGGGGACATACTGGGTCGGCGGCGTCTCCGGCCAGGTTGAGGGCAGGGTTGACAACACGCCCGCCCGCGGCGCAGTGGCCGGCGTGATTGGCCTGGATCTAAATGTGGGTACAGCCCAGAGCTACGCTGGCTACTTTGAAGGGGACGTGCGCGTGGAAGCAGGCTACTTGCAACTGGATACGATCATAGGCATGCCGCCAGCCAGCGACTGTGCGGCGCAATACGTAGGCCGCATGATTTTTGACCCTGGCGCGAATCTGCTCTGGATTTGCAACGGCACGGGATGGATTTCTAAGTAAGCAGGCTCACAACAAGGTTGACACCCTGTGTGGGGTAAGGGCGGGTTTAAAACCCGCCCTTACCAGATATGCCGGCTGCCCACAAAGCCCCAAAGAACCATTTATAGTCTAAAGCCCACAGCCCAGACAGGAAAGCCGTATGACCCGTATTTAATGGAGCAGTTGATAGGCAGCACGATCGAAGATGTGATCTGAAAGAGCAAGCTGTGCAGAGTGTCAGCGTTGCCGCGGGCGGGGCTGACATTCGTTTTTATGGGCAGTTTGTAACGCGCATACGCCACAGACCACCCTCCCGCCTCCCCCCTTCTTCCTTCTTCCTTCTCTTATGAGACATTTTCAATAAAAAGTGAGATTTTGTCAGCAGAAATCGGTGTATGGTATAGGCAAGTTCAACAAAGGCGCGACGCACTGATTTGTCAAGCCTTATTCGCATCTTCTCGACTTTTCAATCCTAAGGAGAAAAGCAATGTCTATCAAAAAACACCGTTTGATCCTGCTGGTTCTGGCTCTCGTCCTGGCTCTCTCAGCCACCTCTGTTTTTGCCGCAGCGGACAGCGACGCTGTCGCGGCGGTACCAATGGTCTGCGCCGGTCCTGTTCACGCCGGCTTCACCGTCACATCCCATCCCCAGGACGTGACCTGGACCCCCGCCGGTTTCGCCTCCCCCACCAATCAGCACATTTTTGTGGGCAGCATGGGCGGCCCAGGCAATGATTT
>CAZDSN010000656.1:0-1170 GCA_964507675.1 uncultured Ardenticatenaceae bacterium
AATGGCAGGAGTAGCCAGGCCGTCACGGCGACCCTCATTACAACGATTACACCTCTACCCATGAGTACGCAGCTTAAACTCAAAGTGCGCGTGGAGCAAACCGTGCGCTTCCCCGGCCAATGTATTCATGACCTGGCCCCAGCCACCGGCTTGATGCCCGTGCACCGGCGCATTGGGCGGCACACGCGCCTGATTGACGTCCCCATTTGCGCCCATTGCCAGGCAGAACTGCAGCGTGTCTCCGGGGAAGAGGAGCAACAACAGCGGCTGGGCGTGGCTGCAACGGTGGTCGGTGGGTTGGTCACAGCGGCGGTGGGCTGGGCGCTGCTGCCGGCATTGCCTTTCTGGTTAAAGTTGTTGGTGATAGGGGGATTGGGGGGGGCGGTGAGTGCCGGCATCCTCAGTTGGTTCCGCAGCCGCCTGCCCCACGCCGCGCGACCAGAGAAAAAAGCTATCCGCGACGCCTTGAAGATCATTGGTTTTTCCTGGCGCGCCACCACCTTCGAGTTCGCCAACGACGCCTACGCGGAACGATTTGCGTCCTTAAACAAGACGCAGCTCATGGAAACGCCATGAAAACCATCACAGATTGCGCCGCTACCACAGCATATGGGGCGGGCGCGCAGTCTGTCAACAACTGGCCATTATCCACTTTACACTGACCACTATTTTGAGGAGGTTCTGATTACATGAAAACAGTTGTTTGTATTAAACAGACACCCAGCACAACGGCTGTTTTTTCCGTTGACAATGGTGTCGCCCGTTGGGATGACCCGGGCGGCAAACCGGTTGTACTCAATCCCTGGGACGAATATGCTGTCGAAGAAGCTATCCGGCTCAAGGAAAATCACGGCGCGGCCGAAGCCGTAGCCATCACCTTGGGGGATGATTCCAGTGCGGAACAGTTAAAGACCTGCCTGGCTATGGGCTGCGGCGAAGCCATTCTGGTGGCAGACGCCGCCTTTGCCGGCAGCGACACCCTGGGCACAGCCCGCGTGCTGGCCGCCGCCATTCACAAAATTGACGACGCCCAGATTGCCATTTTTGGCAAGCAGGCCATTGACGGCGACACGGGGCAGACGCCCGTACAGGTAGCTGTGAAGCTGGGCTGGACCCCGCTCACCTTTGTCTCCGCCATCAAGGAAGTGACGGGCACGTCCATCACCGTGG
>CAZDSN010000656.1:1270-2835 GCA_964507675.1 uncultured Ardenticatenaceae bacterium
CCGCTCACCTTTGTCTCCGCCATCAAGGAAGTGACGGGCACGTCCATCACCGTGGAGCGCCTGATTGACGAGGGCAAAGAGACCGTCACCGCTCCGCTGCCCGTAGTCATCAGCGTCGTCAAAGAGATCAACGAACCGCGCTACCCATCCTTCATGGGCATTCGCAAAGCCAACCGCGCTACTATCCCGGTGTGGTCGGCGGCAGACCTGGGCGTCAATGGCGGCGTGGGCGCGGCGACCAGCCAGGCAGACTGGTCACACGTCTACCCGCTGCCGGAACGGAACACGGTGGTGCAGTTGATTGAAGCAGAAACGCCCGAAGAACAGGCGCGCGTCCTGGTCAACAAGCTGTTTGAGGAGAAAGTGATATGAGCGGCGTATGGGTTTTCATCGAACATCAAGATGGACAGCTTAAAGCCATCAGTAAGGAAGTCCTGGGCGCGGGGCGCGTAGTCAGCGCCAGTCTGGGCGCGCCGCTGACGGCGCTGGTGTTTGGGCAAAATGTGGCGGGCGTGGCTGCCAGCGCTTTTGCCCACGGCGCGGATGCCGTGCTGGGCTGCGACGACGCTTCGCTGGCCCGCTTCCGCGTGGAAGCGGTGGGGCCGCTGCTGGCCGGGCTGGCGCGGGCGCGCGGGCCGCAGGCGCTGCTGCTGGGCGGCTCTACGAACGGGCGCGATCTGGCGGCGTGGGCGGCGGCGGAACTGGATGCGGGATTGGTGAGCGATGGCATTGCTCTGGCGGTAGAAGGGGATAGGGTGAAAGTGACGCGCCCGGTGTATGCCGGCAAGCTCCTGTCCACCGTCTACGTGAAAAGCAGCCCGCAAATTATCACCCTGCGCAGTCGCGCTTTCGCCGCCGCTGCCGCTACGGGCCAGACGGGCGCGGCTGAATGGGTGTCTCCTGCCAGAGCGGAAGCAGACATTCCCACCAAGATTGTGGGGCTGGAAGCGAAAAAGGCGGGCGTCAGCCTGACCGATGCCAATATCATTGTCAGCGGCGGGCGCGGCGTGGGCGGGCCAGAGGGCTTTGCTCCTGTGCGCGAACTGGCGGATGTGTTGGGCGGCGCATTGGGCGCATCCCGCGCCGCCGTAGACGCCGGCTGGATTCCCTATGACCACCAGGTGGGGCAGACAGGTAAGACCGTCAGCCCCAACCTGTACATTGCCTGCGGCATCAGTGGGGCCATCCAGCACCAGGCCGGCATGCGCACGGCTAAAATGATTGTGGCTATCAATAAAGATGCCGACGCCCCTATCTTCAAGCTGGCGCAGTACGGCATCGTCGGCGACCTGTTCAAAATCCTGCCCGCCCTCTCCGCCGAATTCCGCAAGCGCCTGGGCAAGTAACTTCTTTGCCACGAATTCAGTAGGGCGGGTTGCCAACCCGCCTTACGTGACAAAAGAGGGACCGCGCCCCGCCGCGGCCCCTCTTTTTTTGCGCCTCGCCGCCCAAAATTACAATAATCTACCGGGTTTTATAGACGATCCACTCTGTTGAGGTTTAAGCAGCTATTCTCAATTTGAATGGGTTTGCTCTTTTGGGCGATGATGGAAACCGATGTCAGG
>CAZDSN010000657.1:0-2832 GCA_964507675.1 uncultured Ardenticatenaceae bacterium
TTGGTTCCACCGCTTATCTTATGATAGAATGGAGAACTTTCGTTCTATGCAACCGTGGGGACAAAACACCCCCAAGATGATAGTAACAGCCTGCCGTTTGGGGCGGCGGCGTTGATGATGGAGGAAAGCAATGCCTGAATTCAGACTTGTGTCCGACTTCCAGCCCATGGGCGACCAGCCCGAAGCAATTGTGCAGTTGGTAGAGGGTATTAACAAAGGAGAGCGGTTCCAAACCTTGCTCGGCGCTACGGGAACGGGCAAGACGTACACCATCGGCAATGTCATTGCCCAGACCCAACGCCCCACCCTGGTGCTGGCGCATAATAAAACATTGGCAGCCCAATTGTACAGCGAATTCCGCGAGTTTTTCCCGGACAATGCAGTCTCCTATTTCGTCAGCTATTACGATTACTACCAGCCAGAAGCCTACGTGCCGCGTCACGACTTATACATCGAAAAAGAAACAGATATCAACGAAGAGATTGACCGGCTGCGGCTGCAGGCTACAACCAACATCCTAAGCCGTCCGGACGTCATTATAGTGGCTTCCGTCTCTTGCATTTATGGTATCGGCAATCCCGAAGCATGGGGCAAAGTGACGGTAAAGTTGGAACGTGGTCACCACTACCGGCGAGACACGGTGCTGCGCCATCTGGTCAACATTCAATATGAGCGAAATGATATAGAACTGCGCAGAGGGACGTTTCGGGTGCGTGGAGATACCTTGCAGATTTTGCCGGCATACGCCGAAACGGCCTACAGCATCGAGTTTTGGGGTGACGAAATCGAACGGATTGTGGAGATCGATCCTTTAACAGGTGAAATCCTGGTTGAGCAGTTCAACGTCGAAATCTTCCCCGCCAAGCAGTTTATCACCGACGAAGAAAAACTCGCGCAAGCGATCAACGACATTGAAGCCGAGCTAAATGCGCGCATCGCGCACTTCCAGGCTAATAAGATGCTTCTGGAAGCGCAGCGCATCGAGCAGCGCACTATGTATGACCTGGAAATGCTGCGGGAAGTTGGCTACACTGCCGGCATTGAGAACTACAGCCGCCACCTCGATCAACGACAGGCCGGCGATCCCCCCTGGACCCTGCTGGACTACTTTCCCCGCGATTTTCTGCTCATTATTGACGAAAGTCACATGACCATTCCCCAGGTGCGTGGCATGTGGCGCGGCGACCGCAGCCGTAAAGAAACACTGGTGGATTATGGTTTTCGTCTCCCCAGCGCTCTGGATAACCGTCCGCTCAACTATGACGAATTCCTGGAACGGATCAATCAGGTCATCTTCACCAGTGCCACCCCCAATGCTTACGAACTGGAACTATCCAACCGCGTTGTGCACCAGGTCATCCGCCCCACAGGCATTCTCGATCCCCAAATCCAGGTGCGCCCCACCAAAGGGCAGGTGGACGACCTGTTGGGTGAAATCCGCCAGCGTACAGAACAGGGCCAGCGCGTGCTGGTTACTACCCTGACCAAGCGCATGTCGGAAGACCTGAGCGACTACTTATTGGAGATGGGCGTTAAAGTGCACTATCTTCATTCCGAGGTGGAAACGCTGGAGCGTACCGAGATTTTGCGCGATCTACGCATGGGCGTCTTTGACGTCGTGGTGGGCATCAACCTGTTGCGTGAAGGGTTGGACCTGCCGGAAGTATCGCTGGTAGCCATTCTAGACGCTGACCAGCAAGGTTTTCTGCGCTCCGAAACTGCTCTGGTGCAAACCATTGGCCGCGCTGCCCGCCACGTTGATGGAACTGTTATCATGTACGCCGATAAGATAACTGACGCCATGCAAAAAGCGATTGACGTCACCAATGAACGTCGCCAGCAGCAGCAAGCTTACAATGAGGCGCATGGTATTGAGCCGCGCAGCATTGTCAAAGCAGTGTACGACCTGGCGGGGCAGTTAGCCAGCCAGCACGTTGATGCGGAAATGGTTCTGGCCGAGTCCAGGACGGGCTACGATGCCAAAGCCATCCGGCCAGCTGATATGCCCAAGAATGAACTGCATCGCCTGATTCAGGAGTTGGAAAAGCAAATGAAACAGGCCGCCCAGGCATTAGAGTTTGAAAAGGCAGCCGTGCTGCGGGATCAGATTATGGAACTACGCGGCGTGTTGGTGCTTAAAGATTCCACCACAGACCCCGATCTGCCTGAGTGGGAACGTCTGCGCCGTCTGGAGAAAGAGTAGGCAGCCGGCAAACCCAACGACAGCTACTTTCAAACACCCACTACCTTCGGTTTCCATTTGCCGTGGCTTTATGCTACACTTTCTTTATGGCCCAAACCGACAACCCACTAACAGCTTGTCCAACAATTAGAACGAGTCCATGAGGGGGTCATGCTGAAAGAGTTGTCAATGGTTTTGTTGGGCGCGCCTGATCTGGCACACCTTGCTGGCCAGATTCAGGGAACTGTTCAGGGAAATACATAAACGGCAAGCTGGCGACATCAAAGTCAAATATGCAAACAATACTCAACACGGAACAAGAAGAACTGTTAAAGCGAACGCGGGACACGTTAGGACGTTTGCGTGACGTTTTGGCTGATTTGAAGGCTCCCTATGAAGATCGGGAAGCGCTGGCTGAGTCCATTCGCCAGCTAGATGAGCTATTCTTAT
Organism: uncultured Ardenticatenaceae bacterium; assembly: GCA_964507675.1. Taxonomy (GTDB): domain Bacteria; phylum Chloroflexota; class Anaerolineae; order Promineifilales; family Promineifilaceae; genus JAGVTM01. Next base: position 2,633 of record CAZDSN010000657.1, read on the forward strand.
TGGTCGTAGCCGGGGAGTTCAATTCTGGTAAATCCTCCTTCATCAATGCGATCCTGGGCACTCCCTTGTTAGTCGAAGGCGTCACCCCTACTACCAGCCAGATTTATCTGCTTAAGTACGGGTCCGAAAGCCAGCAAAAGCCCATTGAAAAAGGCATTTGGGAACAAAGCGCCCCTATTGAACTGCTGCGCAGCATTAAC
>CAZDSN010000658.1:0-2818 GCA_964507675.1 uncultured Ardenticatenaceae bacterium
TTCCAGCTCATTCTGGCTCAGTTGCTGTACAGCTCGTAATAAATCATCCGTTGTAAGTTGTGCTTCTACTCGTACCGTAGGCATACCATTCTCCTGGTGAAACGAAAACGCCAATACCCTGATTCTACCGCATTGTTTGATAACTTGACCAACCACAGCTTTCTGTACACACCCAAATCTATTTGCCTGACGACCGAAGAGAGGTAGGAAGTAAAACGACTCAATTACGCCAGATAACAGGGGCAAGTATAATGAGAGAGGGAGGCATGGGCAAAAAAAACGCGCCGTGCCTGTCAAGAAGGGTTTTGCCTGGCAAAGTTGCATGGTAAACTTTCTGGCAGGGGGGGAGCCCGATTTTAATAGGGACGGATTGTTTGGCACTGGAGGCGGTATGGTGAATGGGATAACGGCGGTGCCGGGGATTCGGGTGGGGCATGCCCAGGATGAGGCGGCGCTGACGGGATGTACGGTGGTGTTGTGCGAGGCAGGGGCGGTGGGAGGCATTGATCGCCGCGGCGGGGCCACGAGTACGCGGCAGGCGGATGGGCTGGAGGCGTGGCACGTGGTAGGCGGCGTCCATGCCGTGCTGCTGACGGGCGGGTCGGCGTTTGGCCTGGATGCCTCCAGCGGCGTCATGCGCTATCTAGAAGAGAGGCGAATTGGCTATGGCGTGGGGCGGGCGCGGGTTCCCATTGTGGCGGCGGCAGCGTTGTTTGATTTGATGCTGGGGGATGGTTCGGTGCGCCCAGATGCGGCGATGGCCTATGCGGCGTGCCTGGCGGCGACGGCGGAAATGCCGGCACTCGGCTGCATCGGCGCAGGTATCGGAGCCACCGTCGGTAAAACACGCGGCCTGGCTTACGCCATGAAAGGGGGGATTGGCACGGCTGCCCGCCGCGTGGGGCGCACCGACCTGATTGTGGGGGCGATTGTGGCCGTCAACGCCTTTGGCGACATTGTGGATCCCCGCAGCGGCCAAATCATTGCCGGCGCGCGCCGCGACGAGTCTGAACCAGGCGGTTTCTTTGCCGATTCCCTGGACGTGCTGACCGATTGGGCCAACCAGGGCTACCCGCCGCCGCCAGCGCCGCCGGACAATACGGTCATTGGCGTGATAGCCACCAATGGCCGTCTGAACAAAACCGAAGCCACCAAAGTGGCGCAGATGGCGCATGATGGTCTGGCGCGCGCCGTTCGTCCGGCCCATTTAATGTTTGATGGGGATACCATTTTTACGCTGGCGACGGGGCAGGTGGACACCCACGTTAACGTGGTGGGAGCCGTGGCGGCAGAAGTTTTTGCGGAAGCGATTGTGCAAGGAATACAGGCGGCGGTCAGTTTAGGCGGCTTGCCGGCAGCCCGCGACGTGCCCAGGTGAAACTACCCCTCGCTGAACTCCACAATTTCCCCCGTGACGGTGAAGATGACGCGTTCGCAGATGTTAACGGCGCGGTCGGCGGCGCGTTCCAGGTTGTGGGCGGCCCACAACAGGCTATTGGCGCAGTCCATATCTTTTGGGTGCTGCAGGATGTACTGGATCAATTGGCGCTGCGTTTCTTTATATCCGTCGTCAACAATGCTATCTTGTGCCGGCACTTGACGCGCCAGGGCAATGTCCCGCCAGGCAAAGGCAGCCAGCGCTTCGTGTACCATGTGGCTGGCCGTTTGCGCCATTTCCATCAGGGTTCCCATATACGGCTCGTGCGGAAAGTTATCCCGCAGCGACAGGTTGATGCGGGCGATGCCTTTGGCGTAGTCGCCAATGCGTTCCAGTTCCGTCACAATTTCCAGCACCGCTGCCAGCACACGCATATCGCGGGCTACGGGCTGCTGCCGCGCAATCACCGTCAGGGCATCGTATTCAATGGCGAACCGCCTGTCGTTGACTTGCCTATCCCACTCAATCAGGCGACGTGAGCCATCCTGGTCGCGGCGGTGCAGCACCTGCACGGCATCAATGAGGGCGCCTTCCACCATGCTGCCCAGGCTTAACACGTTATCCTGTATTCGCTGTAAGTCCCGATCAAAGCCCTGTCTGGTTATCATGGATTCCTACGCCCGTTCACTCATACGCCCATGAGTAAGTTTCAAGTGGGTTAGACGGTGGGAAAATAATAAATGGTTGAATGGTTAACGGGGATGCACAGTGAGATAGTCGAGTACCTGGGTGCGCATGTCGTCGCGCACGCGGCGAAAAACAGCCAGTTTTTCTGCTTCGTTGCCTGTAGCTGCCGCCGGATCGGGGAAAGAAATGTGCACCACCTGCCCTTGCCCCAGCCATAGGGGACAGGTCTCGCTGGCGTCGTCGCACACGGTGACGACCAGATCGAAGGGGGCGTCCCGAAATTGTTCTACTGATTTGGAGTACAGTCCGGCGGCGTTCACGCCGATTTCGGCCAGCGCCTGCTGCGCCAATGGATGGACGTAACCGGCGGGGTTTGTGCCGGCGCTTTCCGCCATCCACTGCTCCCCGCAGAACGCATTCGCCATCGCCTCAGCCATCTGGCTGCGGCAGGAGTTACCGGTGCATAGGAATAAGACCCGTCGTTTCATCACGTCCCTTTTAACCAAAGCGCCCCGTAATATACTGCTCCGTCAACGCATTACGCGGATTTGTGAAAATGTTGCCCGTTAGCCCATATTCCACCAGATAGCCGGCCCTGTTTTCATCTACCGTAAAGAAGGCCGTAAAATCTGACGCCCGCGCAGCCTGCTGCATGTTGTGCGTGACGATGATGATCGTGTAATTTTGCTTCAACTCCTGAATCAACTCCTCAATGCGCAGTGTGGCAATGGGGTCCAATGCCGAGGCAGGCTC
>CAZDSN010000659.1:0-2814 GCA_964507675.1 uncultured Ardenticatenaceae bacterium
GGAAATTACCGTGCAGCGCAAGTTTGTGGCCAGCAACGACCGGTTGCTGTTCAATTTTGACGAAACCGGTGATTGGGAATTCAAAGCCACCGGATTCAGCGCTGCTGCCCACATTCTAGACGTCACCGACCCCGACCATCCCATTGCCCTGACCACCAATACCGCCGGGCCAGGCGACGTTATCTTCAGCCAAACCATCACTGGCCCCAGCCAATATGCCCTGGCCGCCCCCGGCGGCTACCTGACGCCGCTGGGCATCACCAAAGACACGACTTCTAATCTTCGCGGTACAGGCCAGCAGGCCGACTATATCATCATCACAGACCCGCTGCTGAACAGCGCTCTCTCCCCCTTGATCAGCCGGCGGCAGCAGGAATACGCGGTCAAAAAAGTGACCGTGCAGGATATTTTCGACGAGTTTAGCTACGGTATCTTTGACCCGCTGGCAATCCGCGATTTCCTGCAATACACAACGGAACAGTGGCAGTCGCCCGCGCCCACCTTTGTCTTGTTGGCCGGGGATGCCACCTATGATTATCGCGACAACCTGGGTCTGCAAACGGGGAACGAAGCGTTTGTGCCGGCATACCTGCGCTCAGGCATAGACAGCGACCTGGGCGAAGCCATTGCCGATAACCAGTATGTGGACTTCAACGGCGACAACCTGGCCGATATGCTGTTGGGCCGCCTGCCCGCCCGCACCGGCAGCGAACTAACCGCCATGATCAATAAGATCATCGCTTACGAAGACGCTCCAGCGGACCCCACCTGGCAGGGCAGCCACCTTTTCCTGAGCGATAACGGCTTTTTGCCCCCCGTAGCCAATCCCACAGACCCCTGCACGCAGGACCCGGCAGGCGACTTCTTCCGTCACGTAGAAGATCTTGTGCAGGCATATCTACCCAACACCCAAACCTTACGCCGCGTCTACTACGCCCCACCCGACTGCTACCCACGCCCCGAATACCCTGTCTACGCCCCGCACTTCAATGTCAGCGCGGAACAAACTACCCTCCGCTTTTTGCCTCTATTCAACCAGGGGAATGCCCTGGTGAGCTACGTCGGCCACAGTTCCATCGTGGAATGGGGCAAAGAAAAATACCTGACAACCGATCTGGTGCCTCAACTACAGAATGGCAGCCGCGCCCCCATCATGCTGCCCATGACCTGCCTGGTAGGCTTCTACCACCAGCCTCAAGGCGACAGCCTGTCCGAAGCCGTCCTGAAATCCTCTCAGGGCGGCTCTGTAGCCAGCTACACGCCATCTGGCCTGCAGGTACAGCATGGACACGACTTTCTGCTGCAAGGGTTCTACGATGCTGTATTCCAGGGCGACGCCACGGTGCTGGGCGAAGCCGTCTTTGGGGCCAAGCAGCGGCTCTTCAGCGGCGATACCTTTGGCGTGTATGAGGATTTGCAGGACACGTATATGCTCCTGGGCGATCCCGCGCTGCGCCTGAATATCTGTACCCAATGCACGCGCACATTCCTGCCCACCAGTATCTCCCCATAATGGCGGACAGGTATGCTGGCCGGCTTGCCGCCGGCACACCCATCCGCCGCGCTCTGGCTCTGGACACGCTGCACTCATGATCCTGATGGACGCATCCCAAGTCGCCGATTTGCTGCGGTACAGCTTACAGCAAGGGCAGCAGCCGTTCGTGACAATTACCAGCGACAGCATGGCTCCTCTGTTGCGCTGTGGCGATCAGGTGCAGGTGGAAGCAGTCACCTGGCAGGCGCTGCAACCAGGGGACGTGGTGCTGGTGCAGGCCGCCGTTGATCTGTTGACTCACCGCTACTGGGGCAGCGTGCCGCAGGAGCAAACGGTCTGGCTGCTGCTGCGCGGCGATCGTCCGCTAGATTTCGATGCGCTGCTGCCGGCATCTGACCTCATTGGCCGCGTCAAATGCCGCCGCCGCCAGCATCGTCTGCTCGATTTGCAGCAGGGGGCCGGCCGCTGGCTCAACAGACACCTGGCCCATCTCAGCCGCTGGGAAATCCGCCTGTTTGGCGCAGCCACAACCACACCTGCCGCCCATCTGTTGCTGTCCCCTGGCACAGCCAGGCTGCGCCGCCATCGTTGGGTCACGCAGGCCATACGGCGGGCCGTGTACGCCTGGGCCGCCCTGCTGGCGAAAATCATCGCCTGAGGATTGGTATGAAAAACACCGCAAAATCAGCGCCTGCCGCTGCCTCTATCCTGCTGGTCGCTTTGCTGTTGGCGCTGCTTTTTCCGTCACGCCTGGCCTGGGCCAGCATCACCTTAAGCGACTTTCGCGCTCAGGGCAACCACGACAGCATTTTTCTGTTGTGGGAAACGGCCACCGAACTGAATAATGCCGGCTTCCACCTGTGGCGCAGCCAGACCAGCAACCTGAACGACGCCGTCCGTATTACCGACGCCCTTATCCCCAGTCTGGTAGGTGGTTTGCCCATCGGCGCCGCCTATAGCTATGAAGATAATGACGTCGTCTACAAAGTCACCTACTATTACTGGTTGGAATCCGTTGAGTATAATGGCTATACGGAACTATTTGGTCCGGTGCAAGCCACATTGGGGTTGGTCTATTTACCGATCACCCTTTCGCCAGAAGGCTAATGAACAGGTCACCTATCATGCAAAATAAGCGCCTATTCGCCCTACTCCTGGCCGCTGGTCTGGCCGCAGCGCTCCTGCAAAACTTTGTGGTGCAGGCCAGCGTCACTTTGAGCGATTTTCGCGCTCAAGGCAGTTCCAGCCATATCACCCTTCTTTGGGAAACCGCCACCGAACTGGACAACTTTGGCTTCCATCTCTGGCGCGGCCAGACG
>CAZDSN010000660.1:0-2813 GCA_964507675.1 uncultured Ardenticatenaceae bacterium
CCTTCAAGGCGAGCGACTCTTGATAGAGGGTGAGGGCGGTGTCCAAATCGCCGCGGGTGAGGAAAACCTGGGCCATCTGGTGAAGGGTGGCGGCTTTGCCCTTGATGTCGCCGATTTTCTCCTTCAAGGCGAGCGACTCTTGATAGAGGGTGAGGGCGGTGTCCAAATCGCCGCGAATAATATAAAGTCCAGCCAGTTCATAACGCAAGCTGCTGTCTATGCGAGCTGCCTCCGCATCAGGTTCGGGGTCCGGCGGCGGCTGCTCTTCTGGCAGCGCCTGGCGCAGCAGGGCAAAAGCGTTTTGCGTGTCGCCATAGGCGTTTTTCAGCCAGGCCAGGCGGCGCACGTGCCACAGCTTTTCAGCTCCCGTCACGCTTGCCGTGGCCGCTTCCAGCGCCGCCATGGAGGCGCGCACCAGTTGGGCTAGCCCCACATCTTTGTGAATCTCCCCATAACCACGCCGGGCCAGCCAGGCGCCGTAGGCGGCAAATGCGGCTTGCTGGGCTGGTTTTTCAGCGGGTAACGCCCGCCGGGCCAGCTCCTCGCGCAGCGCCGGTTGAAAGCGAAACGTGGCCGGAATTTCACCCCCTGCAAAGTAGCGGTCAATTTCCAGCAAATTGCCTCGGCTCAGGCGGCTCAGCCGGGGGCGGGCGGCGGCATCGTCTGGTGCAGCCTCTTCACCGGCCATATTCCACATAAAAGCGGCCGCCTCGGCAAAAAAAGGAAAGGAAAAAATAGCAAGCAGGCGCAGCTGCTGCTGCATGGCTACATCCAGCCGCTCGTAGCTGCGGTTAAAGGCGGTCGCCAGCGTAACATGGTGGGGCAGCAGGCCGGGGCGGCGGGCGGCGGCCAGTTCAGCGGGCCAGTTAACTAAAAACTGCTCCGGGCCTACCTCCTGGCTCAAATCAAACTCCCCTGCCAGCAGGGTAATGCTCAGCGGGTGGCCTTCGGTAGCCTGGGCAATCGCCTGGGCCAGTTCGCGGTGTTTCTCATTGTTTGCGTCGGCGCGGGTGCTGTGCTCAAAAAAGAGGCGGGCAGCCGGGTTAAGGGCAATACCACTCAAGCTGCCGCCACCGGGAAACAGCACCTCATGGCGGAACCCGGCAGGCTGCTCCCGGCTGGTCAGCAGCATGTCCACACCACCGTTGGCCGCCTGCCCCAGCAAGCCGTGAATGGCTAAGGCTTCTGGCTCATTTTCCGCCACACCCTGCAAAATCGTTTCGTAATTGTCGATCAGCAGCAGGCCGCGCCACTGCCCCAGCGCGTCCAGAATGGCCGCGGCCTGTGGGCCAGGCTCCGGCGCGGCGGCCGGGTCCAACCCCAGGCCGCGCAGCACATCGGCGCGAAAGCGGCTGGCGTCTGGTTCGCCGCTGGCAAAGCTCAGGGCAAAAACACCGCGGGGCCAGCGCCAGGCAAAACGGCGGGCAAAAGCGGCGGCCAGGGCTGTTTTGCCCATGCCGCCGGAGCCGGCAATAGTGACCACACGCCGTTCGCCCGGTTTATACTGTCGGGCCAGCTGGTGCAGCTCGTGATCGCGCCCCAGCAGCGGGTGGGGTGCCTGCACTTCAGGCACCAGCCGCGCCTGCCCGGTGTGATCCAGCGGGGCAATTCGGGCGTTTCCGGCAGGCAACATCAGGGGCTGCTCCCCACCCGGAGCCACATAAACCACGGGCAGGCCCGCCATTTGTGGGCTGCGGCGCAGGGCAAAACGCATCTGGCGCACAGCCTGGCCCAGCGGCTGGCCGGCCAACAGGCTGGTATAAAGCGCCTGGGCGAGCTCGTCGCTTAGCGGGTCGGCAAAGTTGCCCTGCATGCCCAGGGCGGCGGGCAGGCCGTCCAGCACCAGGGTTTTGGCCAGCCGCGCCTGATCCTCCCCTGCCGAAGTTTGGCAGGCGCTGAGCACTACCAGGCGGAGCACACCCGGCGCGCCAAGGTTGGCCAGCTCGCGCCCAGGGAAGTGTTCTGCCGCGCCGTACTCATCTTCTAGCAGTAAGATGGCGGTGGGACCATTTGTGCCGTTGATGAGGCTGCCGTGGCAGCTCAGGTGCAGCCAGGCGGGGCCTTGCTGGAGAGCGTTCACCAGGCTTTCCTGCGTGGGCGGCAGGCGGCGGGCCAGAATTGCTTTGCCGCTGCTTTGCAGCACTTCCTGGATCTCGGCCAGCTCATATTTTAAGTTGAGGCGGTAGCCATTGGTGGGCTGGCCCTCTCTATTTACCAGCGGATCGGCCGCCAGGGCGACAAAGTGGAGCGGGGCGCTGGCGGCGGGTAAGACGGGCGGTGCGTCTGGCAGCAGCCGCAGCAGGCCAAAGCGGGTGCCCAGGAGCTGGCGGTCGTGGGCGGCAAATTCCCAAGGCACGGCATCGGCGGGGTCTGTGGCTGGAATGTTTAGCAGCAGCGTCCGGTCTGCATCTGAGAGTAACAACTGCAATAATGCGGCACCGCCCAGGGTGGTGAACAGCTTTTCACCAAGGTTCAGCGGACTTATTTGTAGTTGTTCAAGGGTGGGCAGGTCTGCCAGCGGCGTGGGGCCGCCAATGAGGACATCGTTTACGGCAGCGGTAACCTGGTCATTCTCTGATTGCAGGAAAAGGGTTAAGGCCATCTGCGGGGCTCCTTAGCTGAGCAATGTTTAACACGACAGCGTCAGTATAAGGGATGGTGAGGGTAGATGGCAACGGTTGTTTGGTTTTCATATTTCCCCGGAAACTTGGAGTTTGCGGGGAAATGATAACAAGGTGCTTACTGCCAGTTTTCAATCACCTGCTTGATGGTGCTGACAAAATCATCGGCCGTTTTCCCATCCAGGATGCGGT
>CAZDSN010000661.1:0-2800 GCA_964507675.1 uncultured Ardenticatenaceae bacterium
CTGCCCGGCTTGCAACCGCTGGTACAGGGACAAATACTCCCGCGCCGTCTGGTCGGGGCTGAAACTGTCCCCAATCAACTGCGGCTGGCGCACATACGCCTCTTTCTGTCGCAGCACCCGGATCAATGCCTCTGCCAGGGCATCGGCGTCCCCAATGGGGGTGATTTCGCCCATGCCCGTCATGGTCACGGGCTGGCGCACGCCAGGCAAATTGCTGGCAACCACGGGCGCGCCGTTCATCATGGCTTCAATTTGCACCAGGCCAAAACTCTCGGTGCTGTTCAGACTGGGAATCACCAGGCAATCCAGGCTTTGATAGAATGCGGTAAACGTCGCCCCCCGCAGCGGTCCCAGCAATGTGTACACGTGCTTATATTTGGCAAACAAGGGAGCCAGCCGCGCAGCATACGCCTCTTCCCCCAACACGTTCTGGTAAGGTCCGGCATGAAGCACGCGCAAATTGGGGTAAACCGCCAGCACTTTGGGCAGCGCTTCCAGCAAAAACTCCACCCCTTTCTCTGCCGCCAGGCGGGCGGCAATGCCAATGAAGGGACGACCGTCCAGGTTGTTCTCGTACCGAAACGCCGCCGCCTCATCCGGCGGGCAGACAACCAGTTCCACTGGCGGCGGAATAACCACCAGTTTGCGGTCCAGGTAACGGCGCAGAAATGGGGAGTGGATGCCATAATCCCGCGTGTAAGTAACGACCGCATGGGACAGACCGCCTGCCAGGCGGTTCATCATCCCCACCACGCGGTCCACCAGGCGATTAAACGTCCCCTGCGGCAGTTGCAAATCACAATGATAGGTCAGCACCACTGGCTTGCGAAACAGGCGTCCACGCAAAGCCAGACCAGGCGCGTCAAACTGTGGCAAATGCAAATGTACCACATCTGCCTTCCACGTTTCCAATGTAGCCCAATGCCCAAAAGTGGGCATGATGACGCCTTTGCTGATGCGAAACAGGACGGGCACGCGCTGAATCCGCACGCCATCCACCACCTCATAGCGCGGCAGCGACGTGTCATACTGCGAGGTCAGCACCGTTACCTCATGCCCCTGTCGCGCCAATGCCCGGCTCAGGCGCTCCACGTAAATAGTCAGCCCGCTCATGTGCGGCTGGTAATAGGTCAATACCTGTAATATCTTCATAAAAGCGCGTCTACTTACCGTCGAGGCGGAAAGGCTTGCCCTTCTGCGCGTCTTGACAGTGAAATTTCAGAAACAGTGGTTTTGGGCGGCAGGTCAAGATCTGCTCCGTCGTAACTATACAGTCCCTCTGGGATTTAACCGCGAAGCAGGCAGCGACCACAAAGTTCTTCTCCTTTTTATACACCCTTACGGCTCAGACGGCGCGTCATGTTGACGACATTGTCCAGGGTGGCGCCAACGAAGCGCAAGCCGATGATGCCCAAAAGGAGGTTGAGGACAAAGGTCATGGCGTGGTAGAGAAAGGCAAAACTGGCGGATTGCGCCTCTGGTTGGGCTAATACTTGCGTCAGGGCGGCAATAACGCCCGCATGGTAGACGCCCACCTGTCCCGGGGAAGAAGGGGCGGCAATGCTCAAGGCAGCGGCGCAAACAACAAAGCCGGCCATGGCCCAGGTCGGCAGCAAATGGGCGGCTAATAGCCCCCAGTAGTAGGCGGCAATGACGGGCATCCAGACCAGGATGCTCAGACCCAGCAGCAAGAGGGCATCCCGCCAACGGCTGAGGCTTTGCAGTCCACCCAGCAAGTCGTCAATGCGGCGGCTCCAGACGTCGGCGGATAGAAAGCGAATGCGCTGGAGGATGGCGTGGGCCAGGCGGCTGGCGCGGGGGCGTTGGTTGGCAGCCAGGATGAGCAGGAAGGTGGCGAGGATGGCTATGATGCCGGCATTCAACGCAATCGTACGGATTCCTGCCGGCACGGTCTCAAACTGCGCCAGCGTCAACGGCAGCAGCGCCGCCATAAACAACAAATCCAGCACCCGCTCCACCACCATTGTGCTCACCCCCTGAGCAATCGTCACCGGCGGCACATTGCCAATCAGCACCGCCCGCGCCACATCCCCAATACGCAGCGGCAGCAAATTGGTGAGCATGTAGCCAATGTTCTGCACGTGAAATACCTGCCCATACGCCACCTGGTTGCGCAGCATAAAGCGCCAGCGCACCGCCCGCAGCAGCATAAAAACGATAAAGGCCACGCCGCTCAGCGCCAGGTAGTCGTAGCGCGCCGTCAGCAGCGCCTGCCAGATTTGGGCAGGGTCAATGAAGAAAAAAATGGCTGCCAGACAAACAAGGCTGATGAAGATGCCCACCCAGGCCCGCAAAGAACGTGAACCGCTGGTATTTTCCATAACGGCGGGATTATAATGTGTTGGCAGTAAAAGGTAAAACAAGCCCGAAAGAGAGACTACAAAAGTCTCAAAGGCTTTTGTAGTCTGGTAACAATTAGGAGAGGGTCACATGGGTCAGGAAACAGTCTACGATCTGGAATCGGTCAATCTGCCGCGGCTGACGGGCAGAATGCTGCGGCTGCTGGCGGAGATGCTGGAGAATCCGCGCACGCGCTGGGTGTTGGGGGGCAGGTTGTTGAAAGATGCCGGCATCTACCACTTCCGCGCCACCCCTATTGACGAAACCCCCACCTACTACCCCCACTACCCATTTGACGGACCGCCCGCCGCCCCTGACGCCCCCCCGCCAGCCCTGGACTCATTGTTGGCTCACGCGCCTGCGCCGGCTTCTCCGTTTGCTTCGGTTCGTGACTATGCGAATGCTTATCGCTCAGGCCAGACAACGCCTGCCGTTGTCG
>CAZDSN010000662.1:0-2797 GCA_964507675.1 uncultured Ardenticatenaceae bacterium
GGGCGGGGGGGTGGTGGGGGGGGCCCCCCGGGGGGTTCAACACCCCCTTCTGTTGGGGTTTTTTGGGCCCCATCCCCCCCCAAAACTCCCCAATAGAATGGGCGTCAGCCCCGCCTGCGGCGGGCTGACGCCCCCTGGAGTTTGTTATGCCTTTGAAACCAGCCATCGCCAGCGTCATTAACGGCCAGGACTTAAGTTTTGCCGAGGCCGAAGCCGCCATGAATGTCATTATGGACGGCGAAGCCACCGCTGCCCAGATTGGCAGCTATTTGACCGCGCTGCGCATGAAAGGGGAGACGGTAGCCGAAATTGCCGGCAGCGCCGCCGCCATGCGCGCCCACGTCGTCACCGTCCCCTTAAACCACGACGCCCACCAGATCATCGTAGACACCTGCGGCACCGGCGGCGACGGCAAACACACCTTCAACATCTCCACCACCGCCGCATTTGTGGTGGCTGGTCATGGCCTCAAAGTCGCCAAGCACGGCAACCGCGCCGCCAGCAGCCAGAGCGGCTCCGCCGACGTGCTGCTGGCGTTAGGCGGCAATCTGGACTTGAACGCGGCGCAGGTGGCCGAATGCGTAGCCGAAGTAGGCATTGGCTTTCTCTACGCCATCAAACACCACCCCGCCATGCGCCACGCCATTGGCCCGCGCCGCGAACTGGGGCAGCGCACCATTTTTAACTTGCTGGGTCCCCTGACCAACCCCGCCGGCGCTACGCACCAGGTCATTGGCGTTTTCGACCCCCGCTGGACGGAACCGCTGGCGCGCGTGCTGCGCGAGTTAGGGACGCGCGCCGCTTTGGTGGTGCATGGGGCAGATGGTCTGGATGAACTGTCCAATACAGGCCCCAATCGCGTCAGTTATTTGCACGGAGGGCAGGTGACCACCTTCACCCTGGACCCGCTGCCGCAGTTGGGCCTGCCCCGCGCCGCCATCGCCGATTTAATTGGCGGCTCACCGGAGGTGAACGCCCAGATCACCCGCGACATCCTCAGCGGCGCCGACCAGGGCCCGCGCCGCGATATTGTGCTGCTGAACGCCGCCGCTGCCCTCAGCCTGGAAAGCAACGACTGGATGGCTGGTCTGGCGGCAGCCCGCGCGTCTATTGACAGCGGCGCAGCCCTGGCTAAACTGGAACAGTGGATTGCCAAAACGAACAGCTTCCGCGCCTGAATCACTGCCTGCCCTGAAAATACGCAACTCGGTAGGGCGGGTTGCCAACCCGCCCATCCGGCGACAACAAATTCACGCATATGTCCGCTCACGCAGGCTGCGGAAACAATTCGTGTAATTCGTGAAATTCGTGGCAAAAAACCTCTTCCATCGTAGCACGCCTCCCACATGAAGAACGCCTTCACCTACTTTGAAGCCGAAGTCGTACACGGGCTGAAGCCGTTCGCCCAGGCAGAACTGGAGCGGGAGTTGGGCGTGGCTTTTCAGGAGATGCCGGCATCTCCCCCCAACCCCACAACCATCCGCTTCACCTTTGCTGGCGACTGGCGGCAGCTAAACCGCCTGCGCACCGTGGGCAGCGTCTATGCCAGTTGCCATTTCCCTGTGCCCCGCCCCAAAGCGCTGCTGGGCCACCAACACTGGCAAACGCTGCTGCGCCTGGTAGCTGCCGTGCGCCAATGCCACCCGTCCACTGTTTTCCGTACCTGCCACATCAGCGCCGCTGGCGGGCAAACGGCAGTAATGCAGCGGCTGCAACAGACGTTAGCCCTGGATACAGGACTGGCATATGATGAACAGGCGGGTGATCTGTGGCTGCGCGTGCGCCCGGCTGCCGCGCCTGCGGACGGTTGGGAGACGCTGGTGCGCTTAACCCCCCGCCCCCTGGCTGCCCGCCCCTGGCGCGTGCAAAACCTGGCCGGCGCGCTCAACGGGACCACGGCGGCGGTCATGGTAGACCTGACGCAGCCGCAGCCAACGGATCGCTTTCTCAACCTGACCTGCGGTTCGGGCACGCTCTTAATCGAGCGGCTGCTGGCTGCCCCGGCGGCGCTGGCCGTGGGCACGGACGTTAGCCTGTTTCCTTTGCGCCAGGCGCAGGCCAATCTGGCGGCAGCCGGGGTGACGGCGGCGCTGCTGCAGCAGGACGACAGCGCCGCCGCGCTGGCGGTGGGTGCGTTTAACGCCGTAGTCGCCGATTTACCCTGGGGGCAGTTGGTGGGCGAGGGGGAGGAAATGCCGGCACTTTACCCCCAACTCCTTGCCGCCGCCGCCCGCCTCACCCGCCCCGGTGCCGTTTTCGTTTTCATCACCCATCTATCCCGCTTGGTCGAAACCATTATTGCCCCATCTGCCCTATGGCATATCGAACAAGTCATCCGCCTGCGCCGCGAAAACCTCCGCCCCCGCATTTACGTGCTGCGGCGGCTGAGCGAGTCCCGTCCCCATGACTGACCACCCGCAGCGCAACCGGTTACTTTGCGGCGACAAACTGATTGGACTTTAAGAAAATGATCGGGTAATCGCGTCCCTACCTCACTTTGGTTACCAGGGAAGGGGGTTGGGGGATGGGGTTCCCAATTGCCCTGTATTTTTCCGCGCCCTCCGCGCCTCCGCGTGGGATTACTTTTAGGAAGGTAGTTGACTTATGAGCGTCAGTAATCAAGCCAAACGTCGCGGCGTTATCCTGGACGAAATCATGCTGCACCATCGGGAGCAGCTTCCCAAGACCATGCGGGAGACGCCTCTCGCCGACTTGCGTGCCCTGGTGCGCCTGGCTGCGCCGCCGCTGGATTTTTACGCAGCTTTGAAAGCCCCCGGCGTGTCGCTCATTGCTGAAT
>CAZDSN010000663.1:0-2796 GCA_964507675.1 uncultured Ardenticatenaceae bacterium
TTCCTTTCCAGCCAGAGCGGCGGCAATTTCTGCTTCTTGCGTGGCTGCGGCAATTGCTTCCTGGCGGGCGTTAAGAACGGTGGCGAGACGAGCAATTTCCTGGCGAGTTTTCTTCAGGCGCGAATAATCTTCCAGCCGGCCAGTGGCGCGTTGAAAGCGGAGGTTGTACATCTCTTCTCGCGCATTCTCCAACGCCTCTTCCAGCTTGGCTGTACTCATTTCACGTAATTCCACAATACTTGCCATTAGATTCCCTCTTCTCGTGAAATGACCTGTGTCTTGATGGGCAGCTTGTACCCGGCTAACCGCAGCGCCTCACGGGCCATGTCCTCCGGCACACCGGAAATCTCAAAAATGATGCGGCCAGGCTTGACAACGGCAACCCAATGATCCACGGAACCTTTACCCTTACCCATGCGCGTTTCCGCCGGTTTAGCCGTGACGGGCTTGTCAGGGAAGATGCGAACCCAATACTTCCCACGACGACGCATCTGACGCACAATGGTTCGGCGAATGGCTTCGATCTGCCGGCTGGTAATCCAGCCTGGAGCCATTGCCTGTAGCCCAAAATCGCCATGGAGGAGTTCCGTGCCACCTTTCGCCATGCCTCGCATACGCCCACGAAACTGCTTGCGATACTTGACGCGTTTTGGCATTAACATGATGTATTCTCCAGATAACTCGAACGCTGCTGCCTGAGTATGAAGGGGCGCTGTCGCCGCCTCTTAGCGCGTCCGCCAATTCCAAATCAGTTTGCGGACGTGCCTTTAGTTGCTGATGTAAACGTCCGTAGTTTCTTTCTGTGGCAAAACTTCGCCTTTATAAATCCACACTTTGATGCCAATGCGCCCAAAGGTGGTCAAGGCTTCCGCAAAGCCATATTCAATGTTTGCGCGCAAGGTGTTACGGGGAACACGCCCATCCCACACCTTTTCCTTGCGCGCCATTTCGGCGCCAGACAGACGCCCACCCGCTTCGATGCGAATGCCTTGCGCACCCTGGCGCATGGCCTGTCCTACGGCTCGCTTCATGGCGCGGCTGTGGGAGATGCGCCGCTCTAGCTGGCCGGCAATGTTTTCGGCTACTAACCGGGCATCCAGGTCAGGCTGTGTAATTTCTTCCACTTCCAACTTGACCGCTTTGTTGGTCAGGTCCTTCAGTTTGCCCCGCAGTTTTTTGACAGTTTCCCCTTTGCGGCCAATGACGATGCCAGGTTTAGCTGTCCAGACTACAACTTGCACTTGATTCGGAAACCGTTCGATTTCGATATTGGAAATGCTGGCCTGCGGCAGTTCTTTTCTGACCAGGTCGCGGATGGCGAAATCTTCGTGCAACAGATCGCGATACCGCTCACCCTCGGCATACCAGCGGGTATTCCAGTCGCGGATGATCTTCAAACGAAATCCGATAGGATGTACTTTACGCCCCAAGGTTATTCCTCCTTACTCAAGATAAATTGGTCGCTTCACGCTCGGCCAGGATAACGGTTATGTGGGAGGTGCGGCGCATGATCGGCTTGAACCGTCCGCGTGCGCCGAAGCGTCCACCATAGGGGCGCAAACGATTGCGCGGTCCTTCGTCAGCGTAAATGCGGCTGATGAACAAATCGTCGGCTTCCATGCCAAAGTTTTCTTCAGCGTTGGCTATTGCGGATTGAACCAGTTTGAAGACAGGTTCAGCCGCCCGATTAGGCATGAAGCGTAGGATTTCGAGCGCTTCTTCCGCATCTTTTCCACGAACTGTGTCAATAACCAGGCGCACTTTTTGTGTCGAAATACCAATGTGCCGGGCTATTGCTTTGACTTCGAATGCTTCTATCATCGTTATCTACGCCCTTTCTTTTCTGCTTTGCTGATGTGGCCGCGAAAGGTGCGGGTAGGGGCAAATTCACCCAACTTGTGCCCCACCATGTTTTCAGTGATGTAGATGGGAATGTGCCGGCGGCCGTCGTAGACAGCAATGGTGTGACCTACCATTTGCGGGAAAATAGTGCTTGCCCGCGACCAGGTACGAATGACCTGGCGGTTTCCGGTGTCGTTCAATTTCTCGACTTTTTTTAATAGTTTCGGGGCAATGTAAGGACCCTTCTTCAATGATCGTGACATGTACGTGTCTCCTAACGGCGTTTCTTGCTGCGGCGGCGGAAGATAAATTTGTCCGTGGACTTATTGCTACGGGTGTGTCTGCCCTGCGCGGGTTTGCCCCAAGGGGTTTTGGGTCCAGCCATACCGATAGGGGAGCGGCCTTCGCCGCCGCCATGTGGATGGTCCCGCGGGGACATTGCCGTGCCGCGTACAGTAGGCCGAATGCCCATGTGTCGTTTGCGCCCGGCTTTGCCGAATGTAACGTTGCCGTGTTCTACGTTGCCAACCTGCCCGATAGTGGCGCGGCAATCTTGCCGGACATATCGTTCTTCGCCAGATGGCAGGCGGACGGTAGCGTATTGTTCCCCTTCTTTGGCTAGAAGTTGGGCTGAAGTGCCGGCAGAACGAACCATTTGCCCACCGCGCCCCGGCTGCAATTCAATGTTGTGCACCAGGGTTCCCAAAGGAATATTGCGAATGGGCATGGTGTTGCCCGGGCGGATTTCCGTCCGCTCGTCGCTAAGAATTGTGTCATTGACGCGCAGCCCTAACGGCGCAATCATGTATCGCTTTTCGCCATCCGCATAAACCACCAGGGCGATTCGCGCGGAGCGGTTGGGATCGTACTCAATGGATGCGATACGGCCAGGGATGCCGGACTTATCTCGCCGGAAGTCAATCAGACGGTAACGCCGCTTGTGGCCGCCGCCAC
>CAZDSN010000664.1:0-2794 GCA_964507675.1 uncultured Ardenticatenaceae bacterium
GAGAGCGGCTCCGGGCTGAGCAGCAGCGTGCCATAAAGACGCCCCATCACTTCACTAAAGCCAAAAAAACGGGCCAGACGACCCAGGCCAGCCACGGTGCTTTCGTTAACAGCCAGTAACGCTTTGTCCATAAAATCCCCTTCGTTCAGAACGTTTTGAATGAAGGTTAGCAAAAATGGGGGAAAGTGACAAGATAATTTCTAGAACCCATGCGCCAGGGGGCCGTGACCGCGCCCCAATCGCCAGGCAGCAGCGCCGCGAATAGCCTGTTGGGTGAAGATGTGGGCCGCCGCCACTGCCTCCCGCAGCAGGCGACCTTGCGCCAGGTGGGCAGCAATGGCCGCGCTGTAAGTGTCGCCGCTGCCGTGGGTGTTGGTTGTTTCCTGGCGCGGCGCACAGAACAGGGTAATCTGTCCGTCGTCCAGAATATCCACCAGTTCGTGACCCTCCGGGATACCTTTAAGCAACACAGGACAGGCGGCGGCAGCGTAGAGATGCCGGGCGGCGGCTATGCCGGCATCCACCCCCTCCACTCCCAGCCCGCTCAATTCCTCCGATTCCCGCCGGTTGGGCGTGATCAACGCCGCCAACGGGAAAAGGCAGCGACTATAAGCCTCCGCCACCGCCGGGGAAAACATCGCCTGCCCGCGATGGTTAACCAAAACAGGATCAACGACCAGAGGAATATGACGATAACCAGCCAACGCCGCCGCTACCACCTCAACCAGTTCCACCTGACCGATAAAACCCGTTTTGATCCCATCCGCGCCATAATCTGACAGCACAGTTGCAATCTGGGTGGCGACGAAATCGGGCGGCAGAAAGTGTACGGCAGCCACCCGCTCACTGTTTTGCGCCGTCACCGCCGTCAGGGCGCTCATGCCGTAAACGCGCAGAGCGGTGAAGGTTTTCAGGTCAGCCTGAATGCCGGCAGCCCCGCCGCTGTCCGAACCACCAATCGTCAGAAGTTTGAGTGGGGAAAGTACAGCCATATTTGCGGCAGCGCCGGCAGTTTGCCCACCAATCAAAAAAACGACCGAAGCCATCACAATGTTTTGGGCAACCCCAAACACCCGGCTTCGGTCGTTAGCTTAATCTCTTTAAGAAATGAACAGAGCCCTTTCTGATCACTGCCCACCGACCACTGACCACTCTTACATGTGGCTGATGATCGCGTCGGCAAAGCCAGACGTGCTGACTTTGGCCGCTCCTTCCATCTGGCGGTGCAAATCGTAAGTGACCGTTTTCGCCTGGATGGCCCTGGTCATCCCTTCCATAACCAGATCGGCGGCTTCCTGCCAGCCCATATATTCCAACATCATGGCCCCGCTGAGAATGAGACTGCCGGGGTTGACCATGTCTTTGCCGGCATACTTTGGCGCCGTCCCATGGGTCGCTTCAAACAAGGCCACACCATCCCCAATGTTGCCACCCGGGGCCATGCCCAGGCCGCCCACCTGCGCTGCCGCCGCGTCGCTCATATAATCGCCATTCAGGTTCAACGTGGCAATCACTTCATACTCATTGGTGCGCGTGAGCAGTTGTTGCAGCATATTGTCCGCAATGCGGTCTTGAATCACAATCTTACCCGCCGGCGCTTTGCCGTCGTACTTCGACCACAGTTCATCTTCCGTGATAGTCACGTCCCCAAACTCATCCGCCGCCAATTCATACGCCCAATTCTTGAAGGCCCCTTCCGTGAACTTCATAATGTTGCCTTTATGCACAATCGTCACACTGTGGCGATGATGGTCTACGGCATACTGCACCGCCTGGCGTACCAATCGCTTGGTGCCAAAAGCCGTTACCGGCTTAATACCAATAGCTGCATCCAGGCGCACGTGCTTGCCCAGTTTCTCATTCATAAACTGGATAAGCGCCTTCGCTTCGTCTGACTCTGCCATCCATTCGATACCCGAATAGACGTCTTCCGTGTTTTCACGGAAAATGACAATATTCATCTTCTCCGGTTCGCGCATGGGGCTGGGCGTGCCCGGAATATAGCGCACCGGGCGAACGCAGGCGTACAGGTCCAAAACCTGGCGCAGCGTCACGTTCAGGCTGCGGAAACCGCCGCCAATAGGCGTCGTCAGCGGGCCTTTAACGCCCACAATGAATTCGCGCATGGCGTCAAACGTTTCTTCCGGCATGTAGTTGCCATCATACAGTTGTGCCGCTTTCTCGCCTGAATAAATCTCCATCCAGGCGATCTTACGCCGGCCGCTGTAGGCTTTAGCTACGGCGGCATCCCAAACACGAATAGAGGCCGGCGTAATGTCCACGCCAATGCCATCGCCTTCAATAAAGGCCACAATGGGATGGTCTGGCACGTGCAGTTTGCCCTGGGTATACGTAATTTTGTCGCCGTCAGGTACGACGATGTGAGAATAAGCCATATGATTTCTCCCTTACAACGTAGAACAGGCTTCCCGCCTGTCTCTTGTTTTGCAAAACGTAGAACAGGCTTCCCGCCTGTTCTTTCCGCCTGATGCTCCCGTTTCCGGGGAACCTCTCAAGTGAAATAATAAAACAACGCGCAGAATTATACCGTAATTGCCTCTCCTGTGCTCATTCATTTGCGCTTTTGCAGCAATTCCCATTTTGCTTGCCCGCCCTGGTCATGAATCCCCTTGCCAGGGAAGGGGTAATGTAGGGAGAGGGCGCGCAGCGCCCCTCTCCCTCTCCGAAAGCCCCCTCCCCTGAGGGGAAGGGGGTTGGGGGTTGGGGGGCTTCCCTGACATCGGTTTCCACCACCGTCCAAAGGAGCAAACTCGTTCAAATTGAGAATTGCTGG
>CAZDSN010000665.1:0-2785 GCA_964507675.1 uncultured Ardenticatenaceae bacterium
TGCCTGATTATTTTCTCAATGTGCAATTAGTTTGTGCGCGCAAGCTAACGGTTTGCGCTACAGATTTTCATTCTTCCCTTCGGCAAGGACAGGCTGTGGTGCGCCCGGCGCATGGGGATCTCTGGAATTTCACGGCAAAGACGCGAAGAACGCAAAGAAAAACCGGAGGAATCTTGGCGTCCTGGCGGTAAGTAGATAGTTTTTCTGCCAAATTTGTGGCGGTCCGCCAGAGAAAAACCTGGTTTCTAAATCTGTCAGGGCTTAACCGCCGGCCATTTGAATCAGTTCTTCCAGTTTTTCGCGGTTGGCTATGGTGATGTGCCGGCCGCTGATGATGATCCAGCCGGCGCGACGAAAGCGAGCCAGGGCTTTGTTAATGCTGACGCGGGTGGCGCCGGTCATTTCGGCCATGTCGGTTTGGGTCAGGGAAATATCTATGAGCGTGCCCTGGCGGGTGGGCTGGCCGTGGTTGTCTGCCAGGTTTAGCAGAATGCGGGCCAGGCGCGCCGGCAAATCCAGGAAGAAAATATCGCTGATCTGGCTGTTGAGGTGACGGATGCGCAGAGCCAGCGTTTGCAGCACGTGATGGGTAAAGGTGGGGTTGTTGTCCAGAAAATTAAGGAACTCGTCGCGGTGCAGCGTTAACGTTTCGGTGGGTTCAATGGCCATGGCCGTGGCCGAGCGGGGCGAGTCATCCAGCAGCGCCAGCTCGCCAAAGAAGTCGCCCGGCCCCAGGATAGCCAGCAGCGCTTCCTGCCCATCGGGCGTGGCGCGGGAAATTTTGACCTTACCCTGGGTTAAGATATACAACAGGCCGCCGGGGTCGCCCAGGTGAAAAATAATCTGGTTGGGGGTAAAGCGGCGCGGCACCAGGCGGGCAGCCAGGGCGTTAACTTCGTCGCGCCGCAGGCTGGAGAAAAAGGGAACGGTTTTCAGGGCGTTGATAGCAGTTTCTGAATTTTCAAACATAACGTTTTTCTACCTTTGATGATCAACTAAACTGCTCCAGTCTGGCTTTCGCCTTCATTTCGTCGTAGATCAGGTCCAGACCTGCCCTGATCTGCGATTGCACCCACTCCCGCGGCAAGCGGCCCAGGGGAAAATTGGACAGGATTTCGACAGCACACGTGGCTAACTCGCTGCGCGGCCGGTTTTGTTGGCACAGGTCAAAGACCCGCTGCCGCACCTGGCGAATGAGGTGAGCCATCGTATCTAAACCGGCGCTATCTGTCAAAGGCCCACGACCAGGCACAACGACAGTTGCATTGTACTCAGGTTGGCGTAATCTTTCCAGACTTTCCAGCCAGGCGGCGGTATCCGCCTGCGCCAGCATGGGGTACGTATCTACTGCCAGCAAGTCTCCGGCAAAGAGAATGCCGGCATCGGGCAAATGCACGCAAATAGAGCCAGTTTCTGGGCCGGGCAGATAGCGCAGCTTAATCTCTTTGTGATGGTAATAGAGGGAGAGATCGTTACTGAAACTGATGGCGGCGCGCTCCACGGGAGTGTTGTTGAGCTCGCGCCCGGCGTCCAGATTGCGGGCGATCAGGCTGTCCAGCAGCGGCTGCGGATACCGCTTATCGTAGCTGTTCAACTTATCGGCGGCGGCCTGGTGAGCAATCAGAGGAGCGTTAAACCAGCGCATATTTAACAGCCGGTCGCCGTGGGTATTGGTTAAGATAATGTAGCGGATGGGGCGGGGATCGAGCAGGTGGAGCTGGGTTACCCAATCGCGGGCATCGCGCGGGTAGGAAGGAATATCAATGCAGATAATGCCCTTTTTGGTGATGACGGCGCCGACGTTGACGCCGGCATACCGCGTTTCCACGTGAACCTTATCAGCCAACTGTTCCATAGAAGTTGCTTCTACGCTGCCTTTCTGCTGCCAGCGCCTTTAGGAAGGTAATTGGGCCAACAGCAACCTTTCCGCCCGGTTTAAGACTGCCTGTACCCGTTCCAGGTCGGCAGCCGGCCCGCCCCCCTGAGCCAGCATCGGCGTGCCGCCGCCGGCGGTGCTGCCCAAAACCTGCAAAGCCGCCTTAATAAGCTGGTTCATTTCTCCAGGCGCATCTGCCGCGCGGCAAAATATCAGCCGGGCGCTGCTGCCGGCCACGCCAAACAAGGCTACCAGCCCCGGCGTTTGCCCTAACAAAACGGCCAGGGTGCGTATGTGGGCCGGGTCTCGATCGGCGCTAAAAGCGCGGGTGACGATGGTGACGCCGCTGCGGGTTATGCCCTGGCGACGCAGGTTATCAGCTTCGGCTTGCAGTAGTTCCGCCTGCTG
This sequence comes from uncultured Ardenticatenaceae bacterium, assembly GCA_964507675.1. Taxonomy (GTDB): domain Bacteria; phylum Chloroflexota; class Anaerolineae; order Promineifilales; family Promineifilaceae; genus JAGVTM01. Next base: position 2,285 of record CAZDSN010000665.1, read on the forward strand.
CTTCTTCAACAAACTGCGCGACGCCTTATTCTCGTCCCGCAGCCGGGTCACAGCCTCTTCCACTTCCCAATACCCCACCGTCAGGTCAGCCGCCAGTTTGTTCACAATGCGGTTCTTTTGGCGGTAGTCCAGCAAAGCGCGCTGCCCACACTGAAAGGTCACCCGCAACTGCTGGTTTTGCCGCTCCAGCCTGGTTATTTTAATCATACCAACTTCGCCTGTTTGTGTCACATGCGTACCGCCGCACGCTGTCAAATCAAAGGCGTCAATCTCAATCAGGCGCAGTTGGTGGTTATTGATGGGGGGTATCTTGCGCAGCGGCAGATGCTGCGCCTCGGCGTGGGTGACAAAGCGGATGTGCACGGGGCGGTTTTCCCAAATAATCTGGTTAGCCAGCGTTTCTGCCTGTTCCACCTGTCCCCCGCTCAGGTCGCTGCGGTGGAGGTCAATGGTGCTGTACTCCTGGCTCAAGTGGAAGCCGACGGTTTCCTGTACAACATG
>CAZDSN010000666.1:0-2784 GCA_964507675.1 uncultured Ardenticatenaceae bacterium
GTTGGCGGCGGCGGCGGAAGCGCAGGGGATTTATCTGCTGCTGGATGGCGTGTTTAACCACACCTCCTCCGACAGCGCCTACTTCGACCGCTACAGCCGCTATGACGTCAACGGCAACCTGACCAGTCCAGGCGGCCCCGGCGTCAACGATGGCAGCGGCGCCTGCGAATCCGTCAACTCCCCCTACCGCGCCTGGTTCTACTTCCCCGACATCGGCAATCCCGGCACAGACAATGGCGTGCCCGTTCTGTGCGATGGCGGCCTGACCTATGAAGCCTGGTTTGGTTACTCCTCATTGCCCAAGCTGCAAGCCAACTCGCAAGCCGTGCGCGACCTGATCTGGGATGATGCGCTACAGTCAGTGGCTCCCTACTGGACCAGCCAGGGGGCGGCAGGCTGGCGCTTCGACGTGGGCAACGAAATTGATCCGGGCCTGACTCATGACCCGAACAACGATTACTGGGAAGGGTTCCGCGCCGCCGTGCGCGACAGCGGCGTCACCGGGCGGGGCGATACCCTCATGTTGGGCGAAGTGTGGGAGGATGCGTCGGCGCTGCTGTTGGGCAATGAGTGGGACAGCGTGATGAATTACCGCTTCCGCTCCGCCATGTTAAGCTGGATGTTTACAGGCTGCTTTGGCGATGGCTGCGCCAGCGACGCCAACGGGCAATATTTCACGGACAACGACAGCAATCCGGGCAGTTCCAGCGGCGAAATCCGCTACATCAGCCCTTCGCAGTTTAACGCCCGCCTGCTCTCCATCTGGGAAGATTATCCGCCGATGGCCTGGAAAGCGATGATGAACCTGGATGGTTCGCACGACACCAACCGCATGCGCTTCCTGCTCAAGAAAGTGAACAACGACAACGACAGCGCTGCCATCCAGCGCATGAAAGAGTGGTGGCTGTTTGCCTTCACCTATGCGGGCGCGCCCACCATCTACTATGGCGATGAGATTGGTCTCAGCCACGATGGCGTTTGGGACGGGACGCGCTGGGAGGATGACCCGTATAACCGCGCGCCCTATCCCTGGGGCGACACCCCCGGCGATTACGTTGGCGATACGGATCTGATGGCGTTTGTGCAAAACCTGGCGGCGATCCGCAACGCCAACCCGGTACTGCAAGATGGAGACGTGCAGCATGGCCTGGTGATTGACGACGCCAATCAGTTGTATGGTTTTGGTCGCACCAATGGCAGCGACGTGGCCCTGATTGCCCTCAACCGGGGCGGCGCGGCGCAGAACGTCACTTTCTCTGGCCTCAACGATGCCCCCTACAACCTGGCGGACGGCACGGAATTGATTGATGCCCTCAGCGGCGGCGTGTATACGGTCGCCAGCGGGCAGGCGACGATCCCCGTCAATCCCACCTGGGGCGTGATTCTGCTGGCGGATATGACGCCGCCGGACAATGACTCCGTTTTTGTCAGCCTGGCGGAAGATGGCGCGGTAGGCGGCGTGGTCAGCAGCAGCAGTGACATTCTACGCCATAACAACGCCGCCGATACCTGGAGCATGTACTTCGATGGTTCGGATGTGGGGGTGACGGTGGATCTGGATGCGTTTGCGTTTGCCGGCGCGGGCGCTATCCTGATGAGCTTTGCTGAACCCACGACGCTGCCGGGGATTGGCGCGGTGGACGATTCAGACATTGTGCGCTTTACGGCGACTGCTTTAGGGGACGACACAGCCGGCACGTTCCAGTTCTACTTCGATGCCTCCGACGTGGGTCTGACCACTGACGACGAAGATGTAGACGCCATTCTACCTTTGGCGCAAGGGCGGCTCATGCTCAGCACCGGCGGCCCCTTCACCGTTAACAGCGGCGCGATTACGGGTACCGCTGCTGACCTGCTGCTGTTTATCCCCACCCAGTTAGGCCCCAATACGGCAGGCAGTTGGGCGTTTGCCTTTGATGGCTCTGACGTCGGGTTGGATACAGCGGACGAGAATATCGAGGGCGTCACCTTCTTTGGCGGCCAACTGCATCTGACCACCAGCGGCGACTTTGCCGTGACCAACAGCAGCGGGGACGGCAGCGACATCTTCCGCTGCCAGCCGGCGGCGTTTGGTCAAAATACGAATTGCGTTTTTACGCCTGGGCTGTATTGGGACGGCTCGGTGCGCGGTCTGGCGGGGCGCGTGGTGGATGGGTTCGCCATTCTGTCTGCGGCTAACGCCGCGCCAGTAGTACAAGGCACAGGGCGAACGGTTTTGTTCAAATAGATTTTTACTGCCCCGTGCCTGTTCCGGAGTCGAGGCTTCAGCCGGCTGAAGCCTCGACTCCGGGAACTTATTCCTGAACAGTCACTTAGTCTGGTACGGTTGCCTGCCAGACGCCGCGAACGCCAGAGCCATCCTGGCACAGCCGCAGCCCTTGCACCTGATTATCTGTCAGGAACTTCCCTGCCAGCAAGGCGTCGCAGGCGAAGCCGGCGTCATATTGCAGCAGCACGCGCGGCGGCGTGGGTAGGAAGCTCGATGCGCCTGTGCCGCCTACATCATCGGTGAAGGAGCCATCCGTGAGCAGCGAGAAAATGCCGCTGCCGCTGCTGCCGTCATTCATCCAGTATTGGTGCGTCAGCGCCATCGTAGACCGCTTCAAACGCGCCGATATCGCAGCGGGGCCCCTGCGGGCGAGCCACGCCGCGCTGGTCGGCGGCAGGGCAGGCGAGGGCGGCGGCGTCAATGGCGGGACTGCCCGGCAGCAGCGCGTGCGTGGGTGTCGTGCCGCCGTTATTTTGCAGCGGCCCCAGCAGCGGGTCAGTGTTAGGCAAGTCGCC
>CAZDSN010000667.1:0-2784 GCA_964507675.1 uncultured Ardenticatenaceae bacterium
CAGCGGGATTGATCGCGGCTGAAGCCGCTCCTACGGGGGCGCTGCCGGCAGCGCCCACTCCCATTGTGATTACGGTTTCTGTTCTTCAATCGTGATGGTTTCGATCTGGTCGCCGGCAGGCGCTTCCGGATCAGTCGCCGGGTCGCGCGGCGTTAAAGCCTGCACGACTTCCAGACCTTCCACCACCCGCCCAAAGATCGTGTATCCGCCATCTAACTGGCTGACGTCCCCCAGGGTGATATACCATTGGCTGCCATTCCGATCCGCGCCGGAATTAGCCATAGCCACCATGCCGATTTCCGCATGGGTCAGGGTGTCGTCAACCTCGTTGGGGATGTAATAGCCAGGCCCCCCAAAACCCGTGCCTGTCGGGTCGCCTGTTTGGGCCACAAAATCAGGCAGGACGCGATGGAAGGTGATGCCATTAAACCAGCCTTCACGACTCAAAAAGACAAAGTTGTTCACCGTCTCTGGCGCCGATTGTGGCAGCAGTTCAATGACAAACTCATCCCCGCCGGTCATTTTCACCCGCGCCAGGTAGACAGCATCTGTGTCAATTGTCATGGGCGGCGGCGCATCATACATGCGCTGCTCCAACAGCGTCAGTTGCACCACTGCCGCCCAATAATAATAGGTGGGCGGGATTTGCTCGCCCGTCAGCAGTTGCCCGTTGAAAATAATGGAGGGCGTCCCCGGCATACTCAAGGCCATGGCTTCTTCGCGGGAACTGTCCACCTGCGCCAAGTAAACGTCGCCGTCTAACTCCTCCGTGAACCGGTCTACGTCCAGCCCCAGATCACGCGCATAAGCGATAAAACTTTCGCGGGCCGCGGCCTCGTCGGCGCTGGCGAAGTCAGCCTGATTGGCAAACAATGTGTCGTGATACTCCCAGAACTTCCCTTGCGCGCCCGCCGCTTCCGCGGCTTCTGCCGCCTTCTGGGCGTTCGGATGAATGCTCAACAGGGGGAAATGACGATAAACCAGGCGCACATCATCGGGATAGGTGGCGACCAACTGCTGCAGCATCGGCGCGACGCTGGCGCAGCCCGGACATTGAAAGTCACTGTACTCAATGATGGTTATGTAAGCATCCTCGCCGCCTCCTTTGATGTAATCACTATCCCGCAGTTGGCTGGCTTCGGCCAACGCTGCCGTCACAGCTTCCAAAGAAGCATCAGTGGCGGCCTCGTCTGCATTCTCATCTGCGGCAGTCGCCGCTTCGGCTTCCGTTGTAGCCGCCGCTGCGGTTGGAGCTGTCGCCGCTTCGCCGGTGGTCTCCTGGTCTGTGCCGGCAGTCGCATCTTCCCCACTGGCTACAGTGGGCGCCGCCGCTGTTGGTTCATCGGCTGCGCCGCCCGGCCCACACGCCGCCAGCGCCAGAAGTAATAACAACAAAAGAACAACTTTTTTCATCAGCATATCCTTATACACTATTTCACAGGAATTCCCCCTGGACGAGGCGTACCAGGAGGAATGAAAATAATCACAGATTACGCGCCTTTTCACATCCATTTGATTGCCTCAGGCATTCTACCATGTTACTCTGGATACAGGTAAAATCAAATAAGACCTGACAAGTCTCTATTATACAGCGCGGTCTTCCCCATCGCGCAATGGAGGTTCTGATGAAACACACATGGCTCCTCAGCCTGTTCCTACTCTTTCTGTTGGCTGCCTGCGGCGGCAGCGTCGCCCCCACCCCTGCGCCCACTGCCCCCGCCGCAGACGATGGGTATCCCCCCCCCGCCGCGCCTACGTCTATGCCACAGGGGTATCCTGCCCAGCGCCCCACGCCCACTTTGCCTACCGGCTATCCTGACGACACCCGCACCTGGTTGATTAAGCCGGTGGGGATGCAGTGCCAGGAGAGTATCGCGAATCTAAATCAGGAAGTAGCCGCGCTGCAAAGCGCCGGCATCCCCGTCCTCGCCGCCCAAATGACGACCCTGGCCGTTTGCGAAGCGTGCGACGTCTGCGCCACCAGCGAGCATTACCGCGTCCTGGTCCCCCCCGAACAAATCGAAGCCGCCAAAGACCTGGGTTGGACCGAAGAACCGAAATGAACCGGCTCCGCTTTCTCACCGCTGGCGAATCCCACGGGCCAGGCCTGACCGCCATCCTCGAAGGCATGCCCGCTGGGCTGTCGCTAGATCGGGCAGAACTGAACCACCAGATGGCGCGGCGACAGGTGGGTTATGGCTCCGGCGGCCGCATGAAAATTGAGCAAGACGCGGTTCGCCTCAGCAGTGGTTATGTCAATGGCCTGACTACCGGCGCGCCCATTGCCTTGCACATCGAAAACCTGGATTACGCCAAATGGCGCGACCGCCTCATCCCTCCCATGACCACCCCCCGCCCCGGTCATGCCGACCTGACTGGCGCGGTAAAATACGGCTACCGTGAACTGCGCCTGGCCCTGGAACGCGCCTCCGCCCGCGAAACCGCCGCCCGCGTCGCCGTGGGGGGCATTTGCCGGCAGTTGCTCGCCCACTTCGGCATCGCCATTGGCAGTTACGTCGTCAGCATTGGCGCCGTAGACGCCCCCATTCCCCCCGACATGCCCTACCCCGACCGCTTCGCCGCCGCCGAAACCAACGACGTCCGCTGCCCCCTGCCAGATGCCGCCGCCGCTATGCAAGCCCTCATTTGGGAGATTATGCAGGCCAGAGACACCATCGGCGGCGTTTTTGAAGTCGTCGCCCTGGGCGCGCCGCCTGGGCTGGGCAGCCACGTCCATTGGGACAGGCGGCTCGATGGCTTGTTAATGGGCGCTGTCGGCTCCAT
>CAZDSN010000668.1:0-2769 GCA_964507675.1 uncultured Ardenticatenaceae bacterium
GGAAAAAGATGCAGCCGAATTGATATATCAGATAGAAGAAGCGCTATCTGCGCGATTTGCTTACGCTTCGCGGGTAGTGGTGCTTACTCATGAGCAACTGGCGCAGGTGGTAAAACAGGCGCCTGTTGCGTTTGGGGCGAAGCCAGACACCTATAGGTACGACGTTCTTTTCCTGAAAGCGCCGCTCAGCGAGACCGAAGCCATGAAAAGTGTCAGTCTCAAAGAGGGGGTAGACGTAGTTCAGGTAGGAAAAGGAGTGCTTTATTTCTGGCGACTGATCAGTAAAGCGACGCAAAGCCATCTATCACGACTTGCCTCCCTACCTGTGTACAAACAGATGACCATCCGTAACTGGAACACGACCATCAAATTGTTAGCGTTGATGGATAAGGGAGAGGCGCGGTATAGAGCGTAATCGGGGCCCGTTTCAGTTGCTTTAGTTGCCTGACGCAAACACGGCAAAACTGAAAATGCCGCTGTTGCCTTGATTGCCGGCATGATCCCACGCATAAGCCACAAATTGCACCTTCCCCGCTGTGTACGGGCCCCCTTCGTAAGTGCAGATCAGCGCATCCAGGCAGGTCTGCTGCAGAGTTAACTGATTGTCGTCTGGCGACTGCACCCAGATCTCGATCCGCGCTATCCCCAGATTATCCTCAGCGCGAGCCGTGAACGTAACAACTGTCTGGTCATCTGGGCGCAGCGGATCATACAAAACGGCGATAGTTGGCGGAATGCGGTCGGGCAGCGGCGTGGCTGTGACGGTGGGCGTCAGCGTCGGCGTAGGCGTCATGGTGGGCGTAGCCGTTGGCGTAGCTGTGGGCGTGGGCGTCAGCGTGGGCGGGATAGGCGTGTCCACGACCGGCACGCCAGTTTCCAGGCAAGCAACCTGCACCACTTCGTTGGAAATCCAGAACTCACTATGGGCGTTTTCGTCCATTTGCAGTCGCCACCAACTACTGTCCCCGTTCCGTCCGATGATGGGCGCGGATTCCCCGGCAGTCAGGGCGGCGACGACGCTGTAAAGCAAGCCTGGCCCCCAGCGCACGTTGGCATTGACGCGGGCTGTAGCCGTAGCAGCGCAGGCGGTGGGCGCGTCGCTGGCGGTAGGGGAAGGCGCAGCCGGGTTCTGGCTGGGGTCAATAATGATCAGGCGGAAGGCGGGAGGGTACAGGAGATTGCCGGCATTGTCCGTCGCCGCTGCCAGTACCAGGAATCGGCCCGGCCCGCTGCCAAAGTCCTGCGCCATATCCGCCGGCGGCGGCGTGGGGATGCCATTCGCCGCCAGGGTAAAGGGGGCGGTGTACGGCTGCCAGGTGGTTCCCCCATCCAGGCTGTATTCGACATTAGCCACACCCCCTGGATCGCTGCCGCTTACCGTTACCGTCACCTGATCGTACCATACGCCCGCCACGCCTGGGTCGCCAGCGACGTCAATGCGTACGCTGGGGGGAACGATATCCACAATGGGCTGCCCCATCAGGGCGCAGTGGCCTGGGCGATCTGTGGTGGTCGAAGCGATGCCGCGAGATGTGTCCAGAACAGTGGGCAGCGGTTGCCAGATGTCGCTGCCCGCTTCCTGCCAGAAAATGGACACGGTAGCCTCGTCTAACAAGGCCAGGGCGGCGGCGTTCACGGGCACATCAATGCGCACTGGAGGGTCAAAGCGGGTTATAGGCAGGCCGCCAGCGTCGAAAGCAGACAAAACACAGCCGCTGCCAATGCCTACCTGGTCGTGGGTATAGGGCGGGTCAGGAGACCAGCCGGCATAGACGGCGCTGCCAGGGGGAAAGGTGCCGGCATTGGCGCAAAAGGAAACGAAGGAGGTCTCTGCGGCGGCCGCCGTAATCTGGCCGCCGCCGTCCAGGGGGGCAGCCGCCTGCATCCCTGATGGATGTACCCAGAGATAGCGGCTGGGCGCGGGGGCGTGGTGGTAGGTTTCCGCGCGGGCATCGGTAAAGCTGGCGGCTGCGGCCCAGGGGTCCTGGGGGTAAGCGGCGCCAGGCAGAAAGCCAAACGGATCCACGACTTCATCCCCCGTGAACTGCCCATCCCCGTTGGCGTCGAAACGTACTTCAAAATGGAGATGGTGTCCCGTACTCCACCCCGTGTTGCCCATTGTGCCCAGGCGGGCGCCGGCGGGGATTGCTTCCCCCAACCGCCCTTGCAGATCGGCAAAAAAGTTGTCTGGTTCCAGGTGCCAGTAAGAGGTCTGGAACTGGCCTGCGGCGGGCACGTTATGCAGCAGGCGTACGTAGAGCGCGCCAGACAGATGTTCGCCCGCTTCGGCGAGAATGCCGGCAGCGGCAGCCAAAACAGGCGTGGTCGCCTGCCGCGGCGCCAGAGGAGCGAAGTCGTAGCCAGGATGCCCGCTGTAATAATGGGCGCTGCTCAACTGACCGGTGAATATCAGAATCTGTTGGCCCGCTGGCGGCGCCGCCGGCTCGCGGCCAAAGGTAGTAGCGGCCTGATCCGGAGCGGGATAAAGCGGATATAAATGGTCGAAGAAACTGTTCACGCGCCCGCCGGACAGCGTGGGTTGCACTGCGCGGCGAAACTGCTCCATTGTGCCGCCGAAATTCTCATTGCTGCCATCGTAGGGGAAAGGCAAATCCAGCAGCGGAAGATCGGTTAGCGCGCCCTGGCTGGCGTTTGCCAGGGGGGGAATAGGGGGCATAAGAGGCTGGGTGCATGGTTCGAGGCTGGAGAGGGATGGCGGCGTGATGGGTTGGGTAGCCGCGGGCGTGTTGGCGGCGCTGGTTTGTGTGG
>CAZDSN010000669.1:0-2767 GCA_964507675.1 uncultured Ardenticatenaceae bacterium
ATGGGCCTGGTGACGTTGACGCCGACCAGTTCACTGACGCCTGGTCTGCCGTTGGCGGAGATAGCGGCTACAGAGACATCTATGGCCATCACCGCATCAACGGCGACGGCTGCGGCGGCGACAGCCATCACTCAGGGGGACGGAGACAATGACGGTTTGAGCGGGCCGCAAGAAGTTATTGCCGGCACAGACCCCCAGAACCCGGACACCGATGGGGATGGGCTGCTGGATGGCGAAGAGATATTGATTCACGGCACGGACCCCCGCAACCCTGATACAGATGGCGATTTGTTGAAGGATGGGGAGGAAGTAAAGGTGTACAAAACGAATCCACGCAACGCCGACAGTGATGGGGACGGTGTGCGCGACGCTGTGGAAATAGACCAGGGCACAAACCCGATGGCCACGCCTACCCTGACGCCTGTGCTGGCTACGGCCACAGTGACGACTGCGCCCACAGCCAGCGCTACGGCCACAGTTTCGGCGACCCCTGGTCCGACGGCGACAGGGACAACGTCTCCCACGCCGCAGCCGACGGCGACAGCCACGGCCACCAGTAGCATGACGCCCCCGCCGACCACGACGAACACGCCTGCGCCTACAGCCACTGCCTCTCCGATCCCGCCCACGACCACGCCGACAATGACGCCTACAGCCACCACGACCCCCATTCCCACGCCTGAGTTAGCCTGTGTGGCCACGCCGCCACCGCTAGATGAGCCGTTTAATCCGGCGGATTGGGGCAGCGCGCCTCTGTTTACTTTTGTGGATCAGGGTGACCTGGCTCGCCTGGTGGAAGTGTACTTTGTGCGGGACAGTGATGCGTTGTATCTGGCGACAATTATCCACGATGACAGCGATGACAATACCGATTCGCTGCGCGTCTATTTTGACACGACCGGCAACGGCGGCGACCCGGACACGACGGATCGCTTCTTCCAGGTAGCGCGCGACGAGACATTGACAATTCGGGCCGGGCTGGGGGATAACCAGGATGGCGAGGATTGGGATACGGATTACACCAGCAGCAACTGGGCGGCGACAGTCAGCACAGTTGGCGGGACGTGGCTGGTATTGATGTCTGTGGATGTGGCGGGAGAGATGCCGGCATTATCCCCCACGCAGTTTGGTCTGATGATGCAGGCGCTGTTTACCAATGAAGCTCTGGTTAGCTGGCCGGCTGATGGTGAAACAAACGACGCCAACACCTGGCAGGCAGTCACAAACGTTGCCTGTCCGTGATGCCTTGACTCCCAGATGGTAAAGGCGGGCTGCCAACCCGCCTTACTTTTTGGGAAACCAGGGGAAGAAAGCGTTGGTGCGGGCGATGTATTGGCGGTAGCCGGGTTTGCTTTCCTGCAAAGTCCGCTCCAGTAAGGCTACGCCAGACACGCGCATCAGCAGCGTGGTCATGATTACCGGGCTGAAGAGCGTGAAAAACCCGCCAGCGGAGGCAGCAATTAAAAAATGCCCCCACCAGACCACCGCGTCGCCGAAGTAGTTGGGGTGGCGCGTGTATCGCCATAACCCCTGGTCAAATACCTGCCCTTTGTGGGACGGGTTGGCCTTGAAGCGGGCCAACTGCCAATCCCCCACCGCCTCAAAGAAGAAACCTACACCCCAGACGAAAACGCCCAGGTACTCCATGACGCCCAGCCCCACCTGGGGCGAGAGGTTAGCCGCCAGCAGCGGCGCGGAAATGAGCCACAGCAGCAGCCCTTGCAGCAAGAAAACAGTAAAGTAGCTGCGCCACCAGTAGCTTTGGCCTGCATTCGCGCGGAACTGCTGGTAGCGAAAATCCTCCCCTTTACCCCAGTTGCGTCGCAAAATATAGAGTGACAGGCGCAGTCCCCACACTGTCACTAACAGCGTGATTACTATCTGGCGCGGTTGGTAGCCGTCTGCCTGGACAAAGTAATACGCATTTGCCAGCACAAACCCCAGCCCCCAGAAGATGTCCACGATGCTGGCGTTGTTGAGCCTGACGCTGGCAGCCCAGATCAGGCTCATGTAAACCAGGATCACCAGGGCCGCGCCTCCGTAAATGGGTAGAAAATCATTCATGCTAAGGCCTGCGCTTCCGTTTGCAGTTCGTCCAGGATGTCCAGCATGTCGGCGCTTTCGGGGATGTCGGCCATAGATTTGCCATAATGGACGAAACGAGCCACCCCTTGCTTGTCCACGATGAGCTGTGCCGGCATTCGCCCCATCTTAAACAACCGGATCTCCTGCCCGTACTGTTTTAACACTTGATACTGGGGATCAGGCAGGCCAATAAAAGGCAAGTCGTTTTCTGCCCAGTAGGCGCGAAAGGCCGCGGCATCATCCGGACCTAAGACAATTACTTCGGTATCTCGCGCTTGAAACGCTTCATACTCGTGGCGCAACTGCGCCATGTGCTCGCGGCAGAATGGTCAGACAAAGCCGCGGTTAAAGACCAGCAGCAGATGCTTTTGGCCGTGAAAATCAGATAGCCGCACAGGCTGCCCATGCAGATCGGTCAAAGCGAAATCAGGCGCAGGCGTGTTGATGGCTACTTTGCTCATAAATACCTCCAGGTAGGACAAACTGTCATTGGCCAGCCAGATGCTGTTAACAGACAGGCTTATAAGGTGCGCTCACCCTGAATGAGAGGTCGAACAAGTGAATTGTAGTAGATGCCGGCATTTCGGCAAATAAGCCAGAGCGTTTATCAGTTTATCAATTTATCAGCAGCAATTCTCAATTTGAATGGGTTTGCTCTTTTGGGCGGTGGTGGAAACCGATG
>CAZDSN010000670.1:0-2767 GCA_964507675.1 uncultured Ardenticatenaceae bacterium
GCGGCGGCGTTCAGTGGGTTTGAGGATACGATCGTAGGCCAGAATCGCTACCAGCAGCAGAAGTAAGCTAATCTCTGGCAGTAATGCCAGGGTACTGGAAAGAGAAAGCAGGCTCATCAAGCACCTCCGAGCCACTGAATAAGGTAATGGGCGGCTGATTGGACAGCGTGCAGCGCATTCGTCGCCTGTTGGGCTTCGTTCAAACGGGTGACAACGGGTTCAATGCCGGCTTGAACGATAGGGGCGATAACCGAGGGGAAAATGCCAATGCCAATAAGACAAACGACAAACATGACCAGGACCAGTTTGTCAATGGCCAGCAGTCCGCGCATATCGTGCCATTTATGGGCATCATATTCACCCAAAAAGACGGTTCCCACAGCCCTGATGATATAGGCAGCGGTGATAACAATGCCTGTAACAGAGATGATGGCCACTAGCGGATAGTAGCTGGCGGGATTCAGGCCCAAAACCGCATCGGTCAGATTGAGACTGCCGCCACGCCAGACGCCCATGAAGATGGGGAACTCGGCGACGAAACCAGAAAGACCCGGCATGCCCATGGAAACAAGACCGCCAATAGTGAAGGCAACCATACACCAGGGCAAGACCTTCATCATGCCGTGCAATGTGTCCATGTCGCGGGTGTGTGCGCGATCATAAATCATGCCCACGACAGCAAAGAAGAGAGCCGTCATAATGCCGTGGCTAACCATCTGGATACCTGCGCCGACGTATCCTTCTGTGTTCATGGTGGCAAACCCCATGACAACTAGACCCATGTGGCTGACGCTGGAGTAACCAATCAGGTACTTCATGTCACGTTGGCGCATGGCAATGAGCGAGCCGTAGACAACGTTTACCAGGGTTAGCAAAATAATGAAGGGCAACCAGTAAACGGCGCCCACAGGCAGCATTTGAATGGCTACACGCATAGCGGCGTATGCGCCTAACTTCATGAGCACGCCCGCATGAATCATAGAGACGGCGGTAGGGGCCGCCACGTGACCATCAGGCGACCAGTTATGGAAGGGCCAGGAGCCGGCCAGCACGGCGAACCCCAGGAAGACGGGCATAAACCAGGTAATCTGGTCGGCGGGTAAGAAGTTGGCCTGGGACCAAACGCGCAGGTCAAAGGTGAGGGGGAGACCAGCTGCCGGCAATTTGAAGTACATGACCAGGTAGCCGATCAGAGAGACAAAGCTGCCAATCAACAAGTAGAGCGTCAGCTTCATAGCCGCATATTCGCGCGTCTTCTTCCAGCCCCAGATGACGATTAGCACGTACATGGGGAGTACGGCGAGTTCGTAGAAGAAGAAGAGGAGAAAGGCGTCAACCGCTACAAAGACGCCCTGGACGCCAGCCACCAGCAGCATAAAGAAGGCGAAGAATTCGCGCGGGCGGTCGGGAATGCTCCAGGAGATGAGGACGCCCCCCAACCCCACAATTGACGTCAGCAGTACGAGAGTGGCGCTCAGACCGTCTACGCCGACGATGTAGTTCAGCCCTAGCGAAGGCACCCAGGCATACTCTTCAACGTAGACGAGCGTTTCTTGCCAGGGCAGGCCAGATGCCGGCAAATTCGTCAGGTAGGAAATATACACATACGCCGACAAGATCAGCCCCAAGATCATGGCTGCCAGGCCTAACATACGCGCATTCTCACCTCGCTCCTTCGGCAGCATCAAAATGATGATGGCGAAGGCGATGGGCGATAAGGTGATGACAGAGAGAAATGGGAATTCCATATTCGCTATTCCAGACTAATGCATCAAGACAGAAATCAGAAGCATTGATTTCAGCTAAACAGTCTTGTCACGGTATCGTTAACAATGGCCAACAACCACTGCGGCCACAAACCCAGGCTTAACATAAGGGCCATCAATGGCCAGATAACCAGGTGTTCGCGCACGGTCATGTCCGCCAACCCTCGCCAGGTCTGATTCAAGGGGCCGTGCAGAGTTTGACCAATCCCTTTGAGGATATACGCGCCGGTCATGAGCAAACCGAGCATCGAAAGGGCCAACTGCACGGGAAATGGGCCCCAGGCGGCGCGCGTGATCATGAATTCACCGACGAAGCCATTCAGGCCCGGCAGTCCCAGCGAAGCCATACTGGTAAAAATCAAAATGGCGCCAAAGAAAGGCAGCACCGCCCACAAGCCCCCATAGTCGCGTAAGTTGCGGGTGTGGGTGCGTTCATAGACAACGCCGACCAGGAAAAACATGCCGGCCGACGACAACCCGTGGTTGAACATTTGCATCACGGCTCCATTCGTCGCCATGATCGCGTCGCCGCGCATATCCACGTTAATGGCCGCCTGACCATACACCCAGGCATAAACGGCAATGCCTAACACCACAAAGCCCATGTGGTTAATGGAGGAATAGGCCACCAACCGCTTGAAATCCCACTGGCCAAAAGCCGCCAACGCTCCCAAAATGATGCTGGCCATACCCAGCCAGGCCAGAACGGAAGCTGTGGCCGTGGCCTGGGCCGGAAACAGGGGAATGACCAGGCGCAGAAATCCGTATGCGCCCAGTTTCAGCAAGACGCCGGCCAGGATCATGGAGCCGGCTGTGGGGGCCTGGGTATGCGCGTCGGGCAGCCAGGTGTGGAAAGGCCAGATGGGCACTTTAATGGCAAAGGCAATTACAAACAGCCAGTATGCTACGCTTTTGACCATAGCCACGGGCAGACCCGTGTTGGCCAGGATACCGCCTGACAGCCCTACCCATTTATCCATTAACTCAATAATGTCAAAGGT